>CAZBYU010000018.1:0-12869 GCA_964496235.1 uncultured Oscillospiraceae bacterium
TACTCCCTTAGCAGGGGAGCCCCTTCGGCCTCTTGGGTACTTCTGCATTAAGCTTGAACATACTATCACATCATATCCGGAATGTCAAGTGTTTTCACGAATTTTTCGCCGGGTATGCCATGCACACCGAAGCAAGCAGAGTGGCACGTGTGACACGCACCACTCTGCTTGCAATACATCAAAACGGCCATGTCGGCAACCAGCCGAGGAGCTTTGTTGTTGCGGCATTATCCACAACCAGCCCGGACAGTGCCGGATAAAACATCACGAACAATGCCGCCGATACTGCGGCGAAACCGCCCAGATACCATTGCCAGCGTCTGCGATTGAGCCGAATAAGCTTAAAGCAGTATCCCAGCGACAGCACAAGAAACACGGTACACGGGAAGTAGTGATATTCAAAGGTCAGCCGCTTGACGAAAATCCATGGTAAAAGCTGTGCCAAGTATCCGATGAGGATAAATGCCGCCGTCTTGTCTCGGCGCGTAATTGCCGTATAAAGCAGTACAAAAAGGCTCAAAAGCCCGCCCCAGCAGAGTGCGGGGCTTACGAACGCGCCGAAGCTGGAGCGCGTTCCGTCATCGAAATAGTCCAGATAATAAAGTATCGGTCGTATGTCGAGTAGCCACTGATACCATACAGAGGAGTACGGATGCTCGGATACAAGCTCGGAATGGTACGAGAACATAAAGCTCTGGTTATCAAGCACTAGCTGCATATAGTCACCGGAAAAGTACATGCCCGGTGCGCTCATGCCACGTGCGAGACCGTAGGGTGTGTAGCTCAGATAATAAATCACTGCCGGGATAAGCAGGAAAAACGCTATGCAGAAAAGCGCGTTTTTGCAAAACGCCTTGAACCCGCGCTGTCGGTCAATTATCCAGTATGCCGCCCATATCACGGCGAGTCCACCGCCGGCGTATATACTCGTCCATTTGGAGGCCGCACCCAGACCAAAGCAGATACCGCTCATGGCAAGGTATACGTTGACCTTGCGTGACGGCTCGCTTCGGTTATTTGCCCCGGATACGAACAGGTACATAAACAAATACATCAGAATTATGAAGATAACGCTGTATGTGTCTATCGTGGCAATGCGCGTCTGCACAAAGTGCATGAAATCACACGCGAAAATGCCCATGCACACAGTCGGCACGGCGCGACCGCCGAACAGCTTCTTCGCCATGATGTACATCAACGGTAACATCATTATACCGAAAATCGTACCCATGAACCGCCAAGCGAACGGTGTCATGCCGAAAAGTGTGATACCGATGCCGATGATTAGCTTGCCGAGCGGCGGGTGAGAGATCTCGTACGGATACACGCCGTTTAGCTGCTCCCAGGCGGTACGCGCGTGGTATATCTCGTCGAAATACGTGGAGTTGAGGAAGTTTTGCTGTACGGGAACGGTTGACTGCTCGTCGACAAGACTCTCTCCGCCGACAAATCCGTTGACCGGGAGCAGTTCACCGTCTCCGTCAAAAAATGCGACCTCGCCGAGATAAACGTCACCTGTGCCGGATATCAGCACATAACGCGGCGCGTTGACCGTGGCGTTTGGGATAAACTCGTTCCATTTCAGCACACTCACATAGTTCTGCTCATACGTACCTATCTGCTCCCATGTAATACCGTCGGGGGAGTACTCGAAGCTGTATTCGCCCTCGCCTACACCGGAGAAGAGCATAATGCGACTCGGATACACGTTGCCCGGCAACTCAAGCACGACAGAGGCACCGTTCATCGCTTCAAAGCTCTCCGGCGAGACGGTGTTGCCAAGCCCTGTGAATGCGATGGCGGCGTATAAAACGGAGATTATCGCCATTATCCCGGCATCTACGCGGTCTATGCGGCGTGAGCATTCGCCATTGCGCGGCAGGGTACACCGTCTCAAATCAGGCAGACCGAGAAAGAAAATCCCCAGAAGTATGAACAATGCAATCGGAAACAGATATGCTGACTTCATGGAAAAACGTTCTTATCCTTTCAGAACATTGTGAAGCTCATGTACATCGGCAAGGATATAATCCGGCTGACGCTCGGCAGAGCGAACCATCTCCGCAGTTGTCTCACCAGACAGCACCAGCACGGAAACCGAGCCTGCGTTTTGCGCCACGGCGATGTCGGTGTACAGTCTGTCGCCCACGGCACAGATTTTGTCGTTGGGAATGCCGGTCATAGCGGAGATAACGTCTATCATGTTGCGGTTCGGCTTGCCTATATACGTCGGCTCTTTGCCGGAGGAGGCTGTCAGAAGGGCGCAGATACTGCCGCAGTCGGGAAGAACCTCGTCAGCCGGCATGGGGCATACCCAGTCGGGGTTTGCCGCAATGAACGCCGCGCCGCGCCGCAGAAAGTGGCAGGCGAGATTGAGCTTTTCGTATACAAGCTCCGTGTCAAAGCCCTGTACCACAACGTCTGCCTCGTCACACTCGGTGTGACCGTTTTCGTCGTTTATAAGGTCAATGCCATAGCTTACAAGCTCGCGGTGGAATGCGCGAGTACCCGCGAGATACACCTTTGCCCCGGGGTAACGCTGATTAAGGTACATGCCTGTTGCCATGCCGGAGGTGAACACGTTCTCCCGCTCGCATGGGAAGCCGAGGCGGCGCAGACGCGTGATGTAATCCTCACCTGCGCGGGAGGAGTTGTTGGTGAGATAGATATATTTTTTCCCGAGTGCGGGCAGGTCATTCATCAGGTCAATTGCACCATTGTACACCTCGTCGCCGAGGTAAAGCGTACCGTCCATGTCGAAAAGGAACAGCTCGCATTGTTTAAGCTTGTTGTAGTCCATCATTTTCTCCTTTATTCATCGTCCTCTGCCCAGAGCATGGCGCATTTGATTGCCTTGCTCCAGCCGCGAAGAAGTTTTTCTCTTTTTTCGCCGTCCATTACGGGGAAGAAGGTCTTTTCCGCCGACCAATTGGCGCGGATATCTTCTCGATCTGCCCAATACCCCACGGCCAGCCCCGCAAGATACGCCGCGCCGAGCGCGGTCGTCTCTATACATGCCGGGCGAACCACATCACAGTCTATCAGGTCGCTCTGGAACTGCATGAGGAAGTCGTTGGCGCATGCGCCGCCGTCTACCTTGAGCGAGCCTATCTTTATCCCGGAATCCTGCTCCATCGCGTGTGCGATGTCATAGGTCTGGTACGCTATTGACTCCAGCGTCGCGCGGACGAGATGCGCTCGTCCGAACCCGCGCGTGATACCCACGACCGCGCCGCGGGCGCGTTGATTCCAGTACGGCGCACCAAGCCCGGTGAATGCGGGAACAACGTAACCACCTGCTGTGTCGGATACGGCCTCTGCGTACTGTATGCTCTCCGACGCACCTGTCAGCACACCCAGCTCGTCACGCAACCACTGTATTGCCGCACCGCCGATAAATATACTGCCCTCGAGCGCGTATTCGACATGGTCGTCAAAGCCGACTGCGATAGTCGTGACAAGTCCATTGTTGCTCTCCACGGGCTTGCGCCCGGTGTTCATCAGTAGGAAACAGCCGGTGCCGTAGGTGTTTTTCATCTCGCCCGGGGCAAAACAGCCCTGACCGAACAGCGCGCACTGCTGGTCGCCTGCCGCACCCGCAATGGGGATCTCCCCGCCGTAAAGCTCGAACTCCGTCTTGCCGTATACGTGGCTGGAGGGCTTCACCTCCGGCAGTATACACTCCGGGATTCCCAGCAGACTCAACAGCTCGCCGTCCCAGCACAGCTCGTGAATGTTATATAGCATGGTGCGGCTTGCGTTGGTGTAATCCGTCACGTGTATGCGCCCGCCTGTAAGCTTCCAGATGAGCCAGGTGTCAATAGTGCCGAAAAGTATCTCGCCCGCCTCGGCGCGTTCACGCGCACCGGGAACATTGTCCAAAAGCCACTTTATCTTAGAGCCTGAGAAGTACGCGTCCGGCACAAGCCCGGTCTTTTTGCGTATCGTATAGCCGTGTCCGGCGGCAACAAGCGCGTCGATGATGTCCGATGTGCGGCGGCACTGCCATACGATGGCGTTTGCTATCGGCTCGCCCGTGACCTTGTCCCAAAGCACAGTCGTCTCGCGCTGGTTGGTTATGCCTATCGCGGCGATATCCGCGGCGGTTATCCCCAGCTTGTCCATTGCAGCGCGTGACACCTCCAGCGTCACGTTCCAAATCTCGACCGCGTCATGCTCGACCCAGCCCGGCTTGGGGAAAATCTGCGTAAACTCCTTTTGCACGGAGGCGCAGATGTTTCCAGCCTTGTCGAAAAGGATACAGCGTGAGCTGGTCGTGCCTTGGTCAAGACTCATTATGTACTTCATGCTCCCAAACTCCTTGTTTTTATAATTGTAGCACAATGTGCTTTAATATGCCATGAAAAAGTGGAAATAAACAATCCGAAGCGACAGAGGACAAATACGACCTCCGATTATATAAAAAACCACGGGCGGCGACCCCGCCCGTGGTCATGAAAATGCATGTTATTTGACGATAAGCCTCGTCATTCTCGCAAAGGTCAGGCGGTTGCGAATGGCGGAGGAAATATCAAGGAACTCCCCGCTCACGCTCTCGTCGATCTCCAGCTCTTTAAGAGAGTGCTTCGCGCCGATCTTGGTGTACAGCTCGATAAGCTCGTCCGCCGTGGGGATAGTGGCGATAATCTCGCGGATCTCCTGCCAATGCTCCTTGATGCTTTCGGGCGCAAAAGTCTTGAGAACGTCGTTTTCGTTCTCTTTCATTATGCCGTCTGCAAGTGCGCCGAACACATCGCGTACCCATGCCTCGTCTATGCCCTCAAAGGGCTTGACCTCTATCGTGTCACGCGAGGCAAGCTCGTGATATGCCTTTGCACACATTATCGTTCCAACGCCCACGCACTCGCCGTGCATGCCGTGTGCATGCTCGAACCCGCGCGGCTTCATCTCCACGAGATGCGCCACAAGGTGTTCCGCACCGGACGCGGCGCGGCTGTTGGAAAGTATCTGCATTGTGAGACCGGAGAGCATCTGCGTGTATGCCATTGCTTCATAGTCCGGCTCTTTGCCCTCTGCAAGCTCGTCGGCACAGCGTTTCATAATGTCGAGAGCCTCCTGTGCCATTGCACAGACCTTGTCGCAGAAGTATTCGCCCGAAACGAGGTGGGCGATCTTCCAGTCGGCGATGGACACGTACTTTGCCAAAATATCCTGTACACCGGCGATGGTCAAAAATCTCGGTGCGCCGGAGACGATGTCCATGTCACACACGACGGCGTCCGCCGCTTGCATTGCGATGGACTTTTTCTGCCCGTCGATGATGATGGAGCAAATGTCCGCCGTGAAGCCGTCGGAGGAAACTATCGTCGGCACGGCAACAAACGGAATGCCGAGCTTATACGCGCTGTAACGCGCAAAATCCATCAGCGTTCCGCCGCCGACGGTGACGATGTAGTCCGGAGTGCGCTTGAAAGACTTCATCATGTCCTCTATCATGCCCTTTTCGCTGTGAAGCCCCTGCGCCTCGAGGATTATTTCCTCGTCGGCGGGGATATGGGTCATGGTGGGGAGCGAATAGGTGTTCGTGTCGTAAATCACTGTGCGGTAGCCGGAAAGCCCGCAATCGCTCATGTACTTGTCGAAGTTTTTCAGTGCGCCGTATTCGCATACCACCAGCTTGGTTCTCAGCTCGTGGTCACGTCCGCATTCGCACTGACCTGTGTACTTTGTGCAGTCGAGTATCATAATAGCCTCCTACGATATACTTTTTGTAAATCATACACTGTCACTATTGTAATATTTTCATACGACTTTTTCAAGTAGCAATCGACGGGTTTTTGTGCTAATTGCAAAAAAAGAGTATATGAGTTCTTAACAGGACGCTTGATGACAGAGCGCAGTCAAAAAAGTTCGACAGAACTTTTTTGACCGGCGGAGGGGCATCGCAAGGATGCCCCTCCGGTGCGTTTGTGTATTGAATAATCTAATCAGATGAACGTGATGGTGTTTGCACAGTTTGCCACGGTCACCATGATAGCCATGATGATACCGCCGATGTAGGGGTTGTTGGTGCGCTTATATATACTTCGGCTCACCAGAACACCGCACGGTAGCCAGAACAGCAACGGATACACCCATATACCGGTTATGACCGACCCACTGCCCAGACCGGAAAGCTCGGTCAGGAGGTAGCCTGCGGAGTGGAAGGTGATGTACTGCGCCGCGTAGAACAGTACGGGACCTGCGATGACCGCGACAATCTCGATTACGACATTGACCCATTCCTTGCCCAGCTTTACATAGTTGAAGGAGTTGACTGCGACAGACATGGTTATGTAGTAGATAAGGAAGAAGGGGAGATACTTGAGAATCTCGACGAGCTTGTCCGACTCAAATGTACGCAGTGCAATGACCCAGATACGCGCGTCCACGTCCCACAGCCAGTCACCGACGAATATCAGCAACACTGCACTGCATGCGACGGCGAGGGCGAGTACAACGGATTTCCACAGCTTGCCGAGACCGATTTTCACGCCGCGCTCTGCAAGATTCACGCCGTTTTTCTTGCCGTTGAGCTTGTAGGAAAGGAACGTCACCAGCCCCAGCACTGCCGCACATGCCACAGACCAGCACCCCACGAATGTGACGGGCCACTGCTTGAAAAACGGCGCGTTGCCGTCATAGACATAGCTGTAAAGGTTCGGATACTTTGCCTCCAGCCCATCGAACATCGTCGGGAAGCTGACGGCGGCGAACAACGCCACCACCACTATGCCGCACCAGTACCATACCGCGCTCTTGCCCTTCGGCGCGGGAAGCGCGACGACCTCCTTCTCCGCTCTGAGAGACTTGAAGTAGCCGGTGTCGAGCAGGCATATCGCCAATGCGCCGATGAAGAGTATCATGGAATGCAGGCTCAGCGAGTTGAATATCGCCTTCCACTGCCATACCTGATTGTCGGACGCTATCGGGTTCGGAGCGGGCATTGCCTCTTCAAAGTAACGCAGTGCAAACTCCATTACGCTTGCGTTCATGGTTGCCTCGGGGTGAGTTATTGCGGGGTTGAAGACGGCGCGAATGACTTCCTTGCCGTCAACGTCTTCCTTGTAGAAGGTGTTCGGCACACGCACCTCTCTGCCGTCGCGGTCAGTGCCGAAGTAGAGGAAGGACTGGCAAGCCTCGGTTGTCACAAGGTCGTTCGGCGAGGAGTAGCCCATACCGGGACCGAGCTCACCCTCGGAGCCGTCGCGTATACCGTGGTAGAACTCGTCATACTGGCATGCCACGTATGCTACGTTTCTTGCCCCGTAAACGTTGACATAGCCGCCCTGTGCCTCATCTATGAGGTATATGGTGCGCGGCCAGCCCTCATAGCCGAAGTTGGCGGTGTACTGAGGGTCGGAGCAGACCATCAAAATGGTGCTGATGAGGTTTTCTTCATCCATATAGGTGGCATAGGTGCATGCATCGGAGCCGAAGGAGTGTCCGGATATGCCGATGCGCGTGTTGTCCACATAGGGGATATCCGCCACCATCTTGATGCACTCGTTCATGCCGTTGCCGCCGGTGTATTCATAGCCGATGCCGATGCGGTCGGAGTCACCGTGGCTGTACTGGTCGAGCGCGACAACGACGTACCCGCGCCTTGCGTACTCAACGCAGTTCATGTCCTGCATTTCCTTGTTGTTGTACCAGCCGTGTTCAAGAATAATGCACGGAGCGGGGTTGTCTGCGCTTGCCGTGTCCGGCTTATAGATGACCGCGCTTTGTGCAAGCCCCATTTCGCCCACATATTTAAGCTCGGTTATCTCCACATTGCCGAAATCCGTTTGTACCAGAGCCGCGCCGATGTAGCCGACGAAAATCAGCACCAGCGCGAGAACCAGTACCTTGCGTGCCGTTAGTTTCACTTTTCTGTTCCTCCCATGTAGTGTTTTTGCCGAACCGAATAAACGATTCTTGAACTTGCTTCAATTCTACTTGCCACCCTAACAAAAGTCATTAATCGCAATTTGTGCCATTTGATACGATTTTGTGGGATTAATTTGCTAAATGTGGCGATATTGCGTCGCAAATCTGACATTTTTTTATCATGACCAAAAAGGAAACGCGAGTTTTGTGCAAATAACACAAAACTCGCCTCGAAGCTCAGCTTTTCAGTTTTCTGTAGGAAAGCGGAGTTATGCCCTCAAACCGCTTGAACAGCTTCACAAAATAGCTCGTGTCCACAAAGCCCAGCTCTCCCGCGATTGCGCCCACGCTCTTCGCGCTTGTACGAAGAAGCTCTTTTGCACGGCTGACCTTTCTGCGGTTTACATAATCCACGAAGTTTTCTCCGACCTCCTGACGGAAAAGGCGGGAAAAATAGCTCCGGCTCAGGTGGCACAGCTCTGCCATCTCCTGCATGGAAATAAGCTCGTTCAGGTGCGCGTCCACGTAGAGAACGGCGGGGTATACGGGGCTGTTTTTCAGCACAAGATGCTCTTCCGTGCTGTCGTTTTCCTCCGGAAGATAAAGCTCTGCTATCTCCACGGGCAGATCCTGCATGCTTCCCGGCAAACTGCGAAGCTTCCACTCATAGCTCAGCTTTTCCGCGCGGTTTTCCACGGCCTTGTCCACAATGTACTGCACAATCGCATTTAGCGTGTCCGCGATATTTTTAATGCGCTCGTATTCCATTTCGGGCAGACGGTGGTAAAGCTCCTTCAGGTCTGTCGCGGCCTGCTCGCTCTCCCCGGAAAATGAGCTTATTTCGTTTACAAGTCGCTCGACCTTTGCGTCCGACCCATGTGCGAGACGAACCTGACCGAACATCATCGCACCGAGGTATTGGTTTCCCACGATTATCGGCACGGCAACATCAACTATCCCGCAGTGACACAGGTAAATAAACGGTCTGTTCAGCCTCGTTGCCTCCAACCCCGCGAGTGAGTCGCATTTGTGACAGCGTTTGCAGGATATCGGGTTTTCACGTATCACACTGCAAAATTCCGTACGCATGCTGTGCTTGGTCACGGGCGTACCCTTATAGTCAATCGTGATTATCGCCGTTCCCGTGGCGCGGGCAAGCTCGTCCTGCATTTTCTCCCAGCGGGGAATATCCAGTATCGCCTTCAAATCAAAGCCGCTTCTGCTCATTGAGTGTCGAACCCCCTTTCGTAAACGTCGTTTTTTATCTCCGGCGTCGGCAGTCGACGCTTATATCAAAAAAATCATAGAAATATCCATTAAAATCATACGATATTTTTAATCCCTTGTCACGCCACATTAAATTCCAAAAGTATAATTATTTTGCGGTAATAATGCACAAAATACGTCAAATTTGTTCAATCGGACATAATCGCCCCATTCCTTCGGCATTTACATATGTAAGATACGAGTTGCCGCAAATTGAGACTAACCCATGCACCGCATCTATAACAGCGGAATAAATAAGCCAATTGCTACACCTGCACCAATCACCCGCCCACTAGCACCTATACGAATATACCAAGGGCTGTTGCAAAACCGTCATTTTGCAACAGCCCTTATATCATGCCGCACTTATCCTCCTGTGGCGGGGATAATCTGCGTATAGGTCAACCCGCACGACACGCACACCGACACGTTCTGCCCCGGGGTCGTTTCTGTCGGCGGTGTGGAGCTTTGCGGTTGCCATTTGTGTTCGTGCTTGCACACGCCATAGCCGTGACCTGTTCCGGTGCATAGCGGCTTTAGACAGTTGGAGCATTTTCCGTGTTCGCCGCTGTCGGTTACGCAATGCCCTGCAATGGCGCATTCCGGCACACCGTGTTCTGCGGCGTTGTCAATGGCGCAAATATAATGCCCGCAGGCGAGCATGTGCAGCTCGCCGCCCTGATCCTCGCCGCACTCCGGGCATATACACTCCATTATCAAGCCACGCTCGCTGCCGTCACTCACGCGGACGCTCAGCGTTTGCATGACTTTGCCGACTGCGTTTTCAAAGCGCACGCTTGCGCGTCCAGCTCCGACAGGCACAAGCGTGTCACTGTCCGCGATGTGTACGGTGGACGGTCGGCGTGTGGAGACGCTCACGCCGTTTGTGCATTCCGCACTCTCCTGCACGACGGTCAGCTTGCCGTCCTCGTCATCATCTATAACTAAGCTCATTGCGGTCACGTCGTTCCACATACAGCCGAGCGCGACGCGCTCATCTGCGGCGGCGATCGCGTCCGTGCGCCTTGTGCCGTACAGAGGTGTGCCGTCTGCGGTCTTTACCTCGCTTGATCCGTGTCGCTTTATAACGGTGATGCGGTCTGCCGCAGACTCCGACGAGACCGAGGCTTTTTCCTTATCACCCTTTGCCGAGGTGTAGCCTGTGTAAAGCTCACCGGTGAACTCTCCGTCCTCGTCAAAGTCCGCCGCGCTTATTCGCGCCCCATCGACGAAAGTGAACCACCGCCGCTCATCACGCGTGGAGAAAAAGCCGCGCAGTATTATCTTTGACATGCCGAATTCCAGCCGCAGATCGTCTCCGTCGCGCGAAAGCGATGAAAGCGAGCTGAGGTAGAAATCCCCTCGGTACGCCTCAAAGTTTGCCGCGTCGATGTAGCTGTATTGCGCCTCGCGCGGTCTGGACAGGACATTGCTTTCTTCTGCATATGCGGCAGGGGAGAGACAAAACGCCATCACCAACGCCGCCAAAACCGCGCATAAACGTTTCATCTCTCCACCTCCCAATAGTGCTGTTCTTAATATAGAAGTCCGCTTGAACTAACCCGCGATATATACCGCATGCGGTTTACATAACGCAACAATCTTGCAATACTACATCACATGATAACGCGCTTGATCAGCGGCAACGGTTCGACCGGCGTGTCGGACAGCGTGTAGCATGCGACAAGCTCCTCGGCAGCTCTTGCGGCGGCATCGTCGCTCGCGGCGTGTATCTCTGCGAGGACTTCGCCCACCTCGACGTATTCGCCGACCTTCTTCCGCAGTATCACGCCGACGGAAAGGTCTATCTCGCTATCCTTCGTCGCGCGTCCGCCACCCAGATGCATCGACACAAGCCCGACCTCATCCGCCTCTATGTGCGCCACATACCCCGCGGCGGTGGACTTCGCCTCATATATCGCCTTCGCCATCGGCAGACGCGACGTGTCCACGGTGTCGTTCCTGTCACCGCCCTGACCTTCTATGAAATCGCCCAGCTTTGCCAGTGCTGCGCCGCTGTCCACTGCGTTTTGTAGCATTTTGCGAGCCTCGTCATTGTCCTTTGCCATGCCGCCGAGAGTCAGAATGCAGCTACCCAGCGTCAGACACAGCTCCAAAAGCTCGCCCTTGGTCTCTCCCTTCAGCACGCTTATGGCCTCCTTGACCTCCAGTGCGTTGCCTACGTAGCGTCCGAGGGGCTGATCCATATCCGTTATGCATGCCGCGACCTTCCGTCCCGCGCCCTTGCCGATCTCCACCATTGTCTCGGCGAGAACTCTCGCTTCGTCCTCGGTCTTCATGAATGCGCCCGAGCCGCATTTCACGTCCAGCACTATCACGTCCGCACCCGAAGCGAGCTTTTTCGACATGATCGAGCTTGCTATCAGCGGCACACTCGGCACGGTGCCGGTCACGTCGCGCAGTGCGTACAGCTTCTTGTCTGCGGGGTCGAGGTCTGCGGTCTGACCGATTATCGCAATGCCAAGCTTGTTGACATTGTCGAAAAACTCCTCATCTGTCAGCGAGGTCGAGAACCCCGGAAAGCTCTCCAGCTTGTCTATCGTGCCGCCGGTGTGACCCAGTCCGCGTCCGGACATTTTCGCGATTTTCACTCCGCAAGCCGCCACCATAGGGCAGAGTATAAGGCTTGTCTTGTCTCCGACACCGCCGGTGGAGTGCTTGTCGCCCTTTATGCCGACAATGGGGGAGAGGTCGAGTGTGTCACCCGAGTGTTCCATTGCAAGCGTCAGCGCGAGAATCTCCTCGCTGTCCATACCAACGAAATATATCGCCATGCACATTGCCGACATCTGATAGTCGGGTATAGTGCCGTTTGTGTATCCGTTTATTATGTACTCTATCTCCTCCGCACTCAGCTTGCCGCCGTCACGCTTTTTCGCTATCAAATCTGTCATCTGCATTTTGTCTGTCCTCCGCCTTTTTCTCATTGTAACATCATATTATACCATGCTTTTCACGTCTGCTCAATAGCGAAATAGCATGTATTGCCGTCCGTTTATCTCCCGCAGTACCGTCCTCACGCCGCTCTCCGCTCGGCGTAGCTCCGTCGGCAGTGCGATTATGCTCCTCTTGCCGTCAAATGCAGTCAGCGTTCCGTCGGGACGAGAGAACCATATAAGCTCCTCTCCGTCCTCGCTCTCTGTCACGTGATTTTCACACACCTCGTCGTTTCCCTCCGCGGAGCAGTCTGCCTCGTTATGGTTCGGCGCTTTCTCTTCCGTAAGTGTTTCCTCGTCCTCGTCATTTGCCGAGCCGTGTGCTTCTCCCAACGGTGCGGCATATTCGATCGTTTTCGGCAGGGTCTCCCGCTCGCGGCGGCTCAACCGTCGCCGCAGGTATAACCCGCCGTTCCACGGTTGCATTACGCCCAGATACCCCTCCTGCCCGCCGCCGTATACCGCCAGCCGTACCAGCTCGTCGCCGTTAAATACCGTGGCCTCCAGTACGGTGAAAAGCCCGTCTCTCTCCTCGCGCAGTATCCCTCGCCTTGCGCCGTTTATAATCACATCATGCTCCATGTGCCTACCTCCTCTGCGAAAACTCCCCGCTCAAATATATGAGCGGGGAGGGGAATATATTGTCTCATTGCAATCCGAAGCTTACGGCGAGGGCGCTGTCCACGGCGGACATCGCCGCCTCGTCCAGTCGCCCCATTCGCTCGCGCAGTCGGGATTTGTCTATCGTGCGTATCTGCTCCAGCAATATCACGC
>CAZBYU010000019.1:0-12522 GCA_964496235.1 uncultured Oscillospiraceae bacterium
GCACTCGGTGATATAGGCAAGCTTTTTCCCGATAACGATGACGCTTTTCTCGGCGCGGACAGTATTGCCCTGTTGCGCCGTGTGTGCGCCGTCATAGCCGAACACGGCTATAAAATCGGCAATGTCGATTGCACCGTCCTTGCCCAGAGACCAAAGCTTGCCCCGCATATCCCGCTCATGCGGCAAAACCTTGCCGATGCCATGTGGCTTGATGTTTCGCGCGTCAGCGTCAAGGCAACCACTGAAGAACACCTCGGCTTCACCGGCGAGGGTCTTGGCATTGCCGCCCACGCCGTCGCACTTTTGGAGGAATAACAGCATAGCGACAAACGGCATAAGATGTACTGTATCTGTGCCTTATATCGAGAATATGACCTGCGGGACACGGATAGCTGTCCCGCGGTTTTTCGTTTATACGCAAAAACTGTATGAGATGAGGTTAAAGCATGACACAGTATTTAATCATGTGTACGTCTCTCACCGGTGCACAACGCGCCCAGAGACTGCTTGAAGATATCGGCATCGCCTCTTCTGTTGTAAAAGCACCACAGGGCTTGAATACGCGCGGTTGCGGCTATGCGCTCAGCCTTTATCGCCGCGCGGAGGAGGCTGTTTCACGCCTCGCGTCAAAGGGCATGCTCAAAGGCAAGGTTTTTTGCCGCAACGACAGGGGAGAGTATGTCGAGGTGCGCTCATGATATATCTCGATTCCGCCGCCACAAGCCTTGTAAAGCCTGCGTGTGTTGAGCAGGCGGTCGTTCGCGCAATCCGCCGCGCCGCAAGCCCCGGACGCGGCGGTCACGCACCCGCACTCTATGCCGCCGAAGAGGTCTATACTTGCCGTGAGACCGCCGCGGCATTCTTTAAGCTCGATGATCCCGCGCGGGTCGTCTTTACTCAAAACGCCACTCACGCCTTGAATATAGCCGTCTCCTCGCTTGTTCACCGGGGTGAACGCGTTGTGATAAGCGGGTTTGAGCATAATTCCGTCACGCGTCCTCTTGCCGCTCTCGGCGCGGATATCCGTGTTGCCGCCACGCGCCTTTTTGACCCGGAGCAAGCACTTGAAAGCTTTGATGAGGAGCTTCGCGGCGCGAGTGCGGCGGTGTGTACGCATGTGTCCAATGTTTTCGGCTATGTCCTGCCCATATACGAGATAGCCGAGCTTTGCCGTGTACGCGGTGTGCCGCTTGTTGTCGACGCGTCGCAGTCTGCGGGGGTCATTGACATTGATTCAGCTCGCCTCGGCGCGGCGTTTATCGCAATGCCTGGGCATAAATCGCTCCTCGGTCCGCAGGGTACGGGGCTTCTCCTATGCACCGGTGAGTATGCCACCGCGCCGATAATGCACGGCGGCTCAGGCTCGGACAGCATTGAACAGCATATGCCTCTCTATCTTCCCGACAGGCTCGAAGCGGGTACGCTCAATGTTCCCGGCATTGCCGGTCTTCGCGCCGGGCTTGAATACCTTGCCGCGAGAACTTGCGAAGCTGTCCGCCGGCGTGAAACCGCGCTCTTGACGCTTCTGCGTTCGGAGCTGTGTGATATTCCGGGCTTGGAGGTCTTTGCCGGAGCGGGTGAAACTCAATGCTCCGTTCTCTCCGTGCGCTACGCCGGCATCAACTCCGAGGAGCTTGCCGCGCACTTGTCCGAGCGGGGTGTATGCGTCCGGGCGGGGCTTCACTGCGCCCCTCGCGCACATATCAGCGCGAACACCATCAAAAGCGGAACGGTTCGGTTTTCGGTCTCTCCGTTTGTGACGGAGCGAGAGATAAAATCCGCCGCAAATATTCTAAAACAAATTATAAACGACGATTAAAGCTGTTGCCTTTTTTGCCGTTTTGGATTATAATATCACGATAAGAAAATGGATTATTGTATGTGTATGTGCAATCAATTAAACGCAAATGAACGGGGAACGCTCCTATGGAAGTAATCGGCAGCGCGCTGGAGAAGGCGACCAAGTATCTCATGACAATGGGTATCTCGGATTTCATTGACATCATCATTGTCGCCTTCCTCCTTTATAAGTCTATATGGTTTGTCAGGAAAACCAATTCTCGCAATCTCGCAAAGGGGATCGTGCTTATCGTCGTGGCTCTGTGGCTCTCCTCCGAGGAGGTCTTGGGGCTGACAATGATAAACTATCTTTTGCGTAAAGCCGTGGAGTTGGGGCTTATCGCGTTGCTGATTCTCTTCCAGCCGGAGCTTCGCCGTCTTTTAGAGCGCGTTGGCAGTACCTTTTCCAACGGACGCGCTTCAAGCACGACGGTGCTTGAAGAGGCTATAGAGCAGACCGTTCATGCGTGCAAGGACATGTCAGCCTCGCGTACCGGCGCACTCATAATCTTCGAGCGCGGCGTGAACCTTACTCATATTATGAGTACCGGCACCGTGATAAATTCAGACGTTTCCTCGGAGCTTCTCAAAAACATATTTTTCAATAAGGCTCCGCTCCACGACGGCGCGGTCATAATCCGCGACGCGAAGATTGCCGCGGCGGGTTGCGTTCTCCCTCTCACTCAGCTGACCAATCTCAGCAAGGATCTCGGTATGCGTCATCGTGCCGGCATCGGCATGAGTGAGAATTCCGATGCTGTCGTTGTCATCGTTTCCGAGGAGAGCGGTGCGGTGTCCGTTGCTATAGACGGCATGCTAAAGCGTCATCTCACTCCCGAGCGGCTTGACACTCTGTTGCATGAACAGCTCATAATGCCCGAGGACGAAAAGAGCGGCGGCATTATCAATCAGGTGAAAAAGCATATCGCCAATTTTATTAAAGTCGAGGACAGGCACGATGAAAAAACTTTATGACAGCCGCGCTTTTTGGATGGTCGTGTCGTTGCTTGCCTCGCTTGCGATGTGGGTGTATGTCACGAGCATGCAGACCAGCGAATTTACCCAGACCTTTTATGGGGTCGAGGTTCAGCTTGTCGGCGAGGACACCCTGCGTGAAAACCGCAACATGGTCATCACCGACCTTGACACCTCCACCGTTACGGTGCGTGTTAAAGGACCGCGCCGTGTCGTGGCGAGTCTTGACGCGTCCGATCTGAAAGCCTGCGTCGATGTCAGCAAGCTCTCCCGCTCGGCGTATACAACTCAGCAGTATTATATCTCTTACCCCGACGGCACGGACACCACCGACATCAACGACTCCAATAAAACTCCCGGCACGGTTAGCTTCATGGTCTCTCCGCTCAACACCAAAACCATTCAGGTGCGCGGTAGCTTTGACGGCTCTCTTGCCGAGGGCTATACCGCCGAGACCCCGGTTTTCGAGCCTGCCACCATCACTGTCTCCGGTGCGGACGCGAATCTCAAAGATGTCTCCTATGCGTGGGTTACCTTCGGCAAGGACGAGGTAGACAGTACCTATAAGGTCGAAACCGGCTTCACGCTCATGAACGAGCGCGGTGAGGAATGCTCCACTGTCGGTCTCACCTGCTCGGAGGACGTTGTCACGGCAACCTTGCCCCTGCTTCTCGTCAAAGAGATTCCGCTTTCCGTTGATGTCATTGAGGGCGCGGGCGCGACCAAGGCCAATACGAAAATCAAGATAGAACCCGACAGAATCACCCTCGCCGGGGATTCCGCCGTCCTTTCCGGCATGAACAAGCTCGTCCTTGACACCATTGACCTTAACGATTTTGAAAAGACTCTCAGTATGACCTATACCATTCCCATCGACAATGAGATGAACAATCTCACCGGCGTTACCGAGGCAAAGGTCACAGTCGAGATAGTGGGGCTTGAAACCAAGACCTTCAAGGTCAAAAATATCTCCTGCACAAATGTCACAGAGGGCTATAACGCCGAAATAATATCCGAAAGCATAGATGTCGTCATGCGTGGCACACCTGAGCAGCTTGCTCAGCTAAAGGCGGAGAATATCCGCGCCGTTGCCGATCTGACGGATTATAACGAGTCCGCAGGTCAGTTCATGCCGAGCGTGAAGATAGTTGTCGATGGCTTTACGGACATCGGCGCGGTCGGAGAGAATACGATATCCATCGAGATAAAGAAAGCCTGAGGAGAAAATATATGACGAACGAGGGTGTAGTAACCAAGCTTATGCCGCACGGCATGGCGGAGGTCGCCGTTACACGTGCCACGGCTTGCGGCGGAAGCTGTTCAAGTTGTGAGGGCTGTATGTATGAGCGCGAGATGAAGGCTGTTGCCAAAAATCTTGTTGAGGCCAAGCCCGGGCAAAAGGTCGTGATAGAAAGTCGCACGTCTGTTGTTTTCAACGCGGCCATGCTGGTGTATGTTATGCCGCTGGTGTTTTTCATCGCCGGCTATGCCATTGCCGCTGTACTCGGCGCAAGTGAGGGTGTGTGCGTCGCGGTGAGCTTTGCCTTTCTTGCGGTGAGCGCGGTCCTGCTCGTTGTGACGCAAAGACGCAAAAAGGACAAGACCATAGATTTTAATATTATCGAGATATGTGAGGGCAACGAGAATGATTAAAAGCATGACCGGTTACGGCTCTGCAAAGGGTCAGAGCGACGGTTTCGAGATTACAGTTGAGCTTAAAAGCGTCAACAACCGCTACCTTGACACCTCCGTGCGTATGCCGCGTAGCTTCATCTTTGCCGAGGACGCCGTAAAATCTGCGGTTCAATCGCATATAAGCCGCGGCAAGGTCGACGTTTTTGTCTCCATCGACACGTCTGCCGCCGACGATATGACCGTAAAGATCAATGAGCCGCTTTTGAAGGGCTATATCGAGGCTATAAACCACATTTCCGAGGAATATTCCCTGCAAAATGACCTCACCGCCATGTCTGTGGCGCGTTTTCCCGACGTTTTGAGTGTCGAACGTCGTGATGTCGATGCCGATGCCATTTCAGCCGCGATTCAAGCCGTGGCGGAGCGGGCGTTGTGCGATTTTGACGCGATGCGTTTGCGCGAGGGTGAAAAGCTCCGTGAGGACGTTTTGAACCGCCTTGACACCATTGATTCCTACGTTTCCACCGTTGAAAGGGAAGCTCCCAAAACCGCGGCTGACTATCGCGCCCGCTTGGAGCAACGCATGACCGAGGTTCTCGGCACTGCGGGTATAGACGAAAGCCGCATTCTCGCGGAAGCCGCCATCTTTGCCGACCATATTGCCGTTGACGAGGAGACTGTCCGTCTTCGCAGTCACATGGCACAGCTCAAAACCATGATCAACGGCAGCTCACCCACAGGACGCAAGATCGACTTCCTCATTCAGGAGTTTAATCGCGAGGCGAATACCATCGGCTCCAAGTGTCAGAACTCCGATATCGCCCACATCGTTGTGGAGCTTAAATCCGAGATAGAAAAAATCCGCGAACAGATTCAGAACATAGAGTGACGCGCGTATGGAACTTGTTAATATAGGCTTCGGCAACCTTGTTTCCGCCGGGCGCGTTATTGCGGTCATCAGCCCCGAGTCCGCGCCGATAAAGCGCATGATACAGGACGTGCGCGAGAAAGGCTTGCTCATAGATGCGTCCTTCGGACGCAGTACGAGATCCGTCATCGTGATGGACAGCGGAAATGTTATACTGTCTGCGTTAACGCCAGATGTGTTGCATCAGCGTATGCAGACCGAGGATAAAAACGATGTTGAGGAGGATAAAGGAAGAGATGAATGAGAAAGGAAATCTGATAGTTATTTCCGGACCTTCCGGTGCGGGAAAGGGTACTGTCGTGTTCAAGGCGATTGAGGGGCGCGGTAACGTGTGCTTCTCCACCTCCGTCACCACCCGCAAGCCCCGTCCCGGCGAGGTCGACGGCAAGGAGTATTTCTTCGTTGACCTTGACCGTTTCAGAGAAATGGTCGAGAACGACGAGCTTTTGGAGCATGCCGAATATGTTGCCAACAGCTACGGCACACCTCGCGCGTATGTTGAGGACAAGCTCAACTCCGGTCTTGATGTCGTATTGGAGATCGAGGTGCAGGGCGCACGTCAGATACATGAGAAAATGCCCGAATCCGTCAAGATTTTCATCATTCCCCCCTCCATGGAAGAGCTTAAACGCCGCCTTGAAAGCCGCGGCACGGATACTCCGAGAGCCGTCGAGGCGCGTCTTATCCGCGCCCGGCAGGAGTACCGCGAGGCGGACTTTTATGATTACATCATCGTCAATGACGATGCCGATAAGGCGGCGGCGGAGCTTTCCGCTATTTTGACCGCCGAGCGTTGCCGCGCGAAAGGGCGCGAGCAGCTTTTGACAGACCCCGCATAAACTCGTAAGCAATATTTTTATTTCACAGATTGGAGAACGATTATTATGATGCTTTATCCCCCCGTAGCAGAGCTTGTCGAAAAAATAGGCAGCCGCTATCAGCTTGTTAACCTTGTCGCCAGAAGAGCGCGTCAGATTTCCTCCGATGCCGAGGAGAAGCAGATTCCTCTCGAAAAGAAGCCCGTTTCCTCCGCAATAGACGAGGTTTACACCGGCAAGCTTTCCATCAAGTGATATAAGCGGGGTTTAACCCCCGCTTATCGTTATATTATCAGTCCGGAGAGGATGTGAGTGAGCTGACGGACACAGTGGCGAAAATCGCGGTCTCTGCCGCGACATATTGGATCGACCGACCCTATGACTACCTCGTGCCGGAAGAGCTTGTTGAAAGCTGTGCCGTCGGCAAGCGCGTCTATGTCCCCTTCGGCAAGGGTAACCGCCGCAGTGAGGGGGTTGTGCTTGCTCTCGGCGAGCATAGCGAGTTTGAAAAGCTAAAGCCCATACTTGCCGTTATTGACGAAGAGCCTGTCCTCTCCGACGATATGCTCAAGCTCGCTCTTTTCATGCGTGACCGTTTTTTCTGCACGGTGTATGACGCGATAAAGTCCATGCTTCCGGCGGGCTTGTGGCTCAAGGATGACGGCAAAACGCGTGTAGGGGACAAAACCGTCGAGATGGCACGTCTTGCCGTGGATTCGCAGGAAGCGTCGGAGCTTGCCGAGGCTAAGCGCAGACGCGCTCCACAGCAGGCGGAAATATTGGAGATGCTATGCTCCTTTGACGCGCTAGCCAGCGCGGATCTTCTTCGCCATTCCGGCGCGAAGCGTGCCTCACTCACGGCTCTTGTAAAATCCGGCACGGTCACGCTGTATCGTCGTGAGGTGTATCGCCGTCCTGAGGTGTATGTCGGCGAGCTTGAACCACTCCCCATACTCAACGCCGCGCAAAAGACGGCGTATGAAGGGCTTTCCGAGCTTTTGCAATCCGGCGCGGCTAACGCCGCCTTGTTGCACGGTGTTACCGGCAGTGGGAAAACCAGCGTGTATATCCATCTCATCAGCTCCTGCCTTGCCTCCGGCAGGTCGGCGATTCTTCTTGTGCCGGAGATCGCGCTTACGCCGCAAATGCTCAAAACCTTTTCCTCTCACTTCGGTGATGAGATTGCCGTACTGCACAGCAGTCTCTCGGTTGGTGAACGCTATGATGAGTTCAAGCGCGTGAAAAAGGGCAAGGCGCATGTCGTTATCGGCACACGCAGTGCGGTGTTCGCGCCTGTTGAAAACCTCGGTCTTATCATCATCGATGAGGAGCAGGAGGAAAGCTATAAATCCGAAAACTCTCCCCGCTATAATTCCCGCGATGTGGCAAAATTCCGATGTGCAAGGGGCAATGCACTGCTTCTCATGGGTTCTGCCACTCCGGATATCGTCACGCGCTATTGCGCCGAGACCGGGAAGTATAAATATTTCCGCCTCGATTCGCGCTATAACGCCATGTGTCTGCCCGAGGTTCGCATAGTCGACATGAAAAAGGAGCTTCGTGCGGGCAACGGCGGCAGTATAAGCTCTTTTTTGCGCGAAGAGCTTACCGAGAACATTTCCCGCGGCGAACAGAGCATACTTTTCCTCAATCGTCGCGGCACGAATAAGCTCATAAGCTGTGGCGAGTGCGGGTATGTTTACAAATGCCCCAGATGCACCGTCTCACTTACTTATCACAGCCTGAACGGACGGCTCATGTGTCACTATTGCGGCTATTCCCGCCGCGCCGATGACACCTGTCCCGAATGCGGCGGCGTACTCAATTTTGTCGGCGCGGGTACTCAGGCGGTTGTCGAGGAGCTTAATGAGCTTTTCCCCGGCACAGGCATACTCCGCATGGACACTGATTCCGTCGCCCCTGTCGGCTCGCATGAACTGCTGTTTGAGCGTTTTAGAAAAGAGAATATCCCCATCATGGTCGGCACTCAGATGGTCACGAAGGGGCTTAACTTTGAAAATGTCACCCTTGTGGGGGTCATTTCGGCGGATCAGAGTCTCTATGCCGGCGATTACCGCGCCGGTGAGAGAACATTCAGCCTTATCACGCAGGTCGTCGGACGTAGCGGACGCGGCAGTAAGCCCGGACGCGCCGTCATTCAGACCTTTACCCCGGAGAATGAGACCGTTTTGCAGGCGTCGCGGCAGGATTACGATGAATTCTTCCGCTCGGAGCTGGAGCTTCGTCGGCTTCACGCTCTCCCGCCGTTTACACAGCTTTATTCCGTCACTGCCTCCGGCGCGGACGAGGCACAGGTCGTTTCAGCCTGCCGTTATATACGCAGTTTTTTTGATACTATGCTCAAAGGTCGACCGGGCTTCACGGTTCTCGGTCCCACGCCGCTTGCCGTGGTTAAGGTCAATAATCGTTTTCGCTATAGGGTCAATCTCAACTGTGTCGAAACCAGAGAGATACGCGCCCTCATTTCCCGCATAGTCACGGAATGCAGTACGGACAAACGCTTCAAGGGTGTTTCGGTGTATGCCGACAATGACCCTTCCGACTAGGCAACATCGCTTTGACCTAAAAAGACAAATAAATCATAGATTAGGAGATAAATATGGCACTCAGACATATACTCACTCAGGAACAGCCCACACTCTATAAAAAAAGCCGCACTGTCACGGAGTTTAATGACCGCCTCGCGCAACTTCTCGACGATATGCGTCAAACCCTCGATTCCGCCGGCGGTGTCGGTCTTGCCGCGGTGCAGGTCGGCGTTCTTCGCCGCGCCGTTCTCGTCGTTGAGACCAACGTTCCCGAGGGGGAGAGCGAGTATGTTATCGAGCTTGTAAACCCCGAGATAATAGAGACCTCCGGCGAGCAGGACGGCGCAGAGGGCTGTCTGAGCGTTCCGGGGGAGTACGGCATGGTCACTCGCCCTGAGCATGTGCGTGTCCGCGCCCAAAACAGACACGGCGAGTGGTTTGAGGTTGAGGGCGAGGGGCTGACCGCGCGTTGCTTCTGTCATGAAATCGACCACCTTGACGGCATAGTATTCACCTCCAAGGCCGAGCGCATGCTTGACCCCAGCGAGATCGTGACCGACGAGGAGGACTAATGCGTATTGTTTTTATGGGTACGCCGGACTTTGCGGCGACCTCGCTTGAAAAGCTCCTCGCTGATGGCTTTGACGTTGTCGGCGTGTTCACCCAACCCGATAAGCCCAAGGGGCGCGGTATGGAGCTTGCCTACTCTCCGGTCAAGGAGCTTGCTCTCGCGCATTCCCTGCCGGTCTACCAGCCGGTGAAAATGCGTGACGGCACGGCTCTTGAAGCTGTCAAGGCTCTCGCCCCGGACATTCTCGTTGTCGTGGCGTATGGGCGCATTTTGCCTGATGATATTCTTGCCGTGCCGAAATACGGCGCGATAAACGTCCACGGCTCGCTCTTGCCTAAATACCGCGGGGCCGCCCCGATACAGTGGGCGGTACTCAACGGTGACAATGTCACCGGCGTTACCACGATGTATCTGGCAAGCGAGATGGACACCGGTGATATAATCTATACCGCTGAAACCGAGATAGGTGAGCGCGAGACCTCCGGCGAGCTTTTTGACCGTCTAAAGGTCATGGGGGCTGAGCTTTTGGTCAAGACCCTGCGCGATATTGACGCGGGTACTGCACCCCGCACGGCACAAAACCACAGCGAAGCAAGCTACGTCAAAATGCTCGATAAATCTTATTCGCCCATTGACTGGACAAAGGACGCCCGCGGCGTTGCGAAGTGGATTTACGGGCTTCAACCCTGGCCGGTTGCCACGGCGGAGCTTGACGGAGCAACGTATAAAATTTTCTCCGCCGAGTATACGACCGCGCATACGGATAAAGCCCCCGGAAGCGTCATAGCCGCCGACAAGCGCGGCATTGAGATCGCCTGCGGCAACGGCGAGACTATAATAATAACCGAGCTTCAAGCCCCCGGGAAAAAGCGCATGAACGCGGCGGACTTCCTGCGCGGACACAGCATCAAGGTATCGGAGTAAGTAATTATGACCGCAAGAGAAGCCGCGCTGGACGCGCTGGAAAAATGCCGCCGTGAAGGCGCGTGGTCAGGCGCGGCGATGGACGGCGTTATAAAAAAATCGGGGCTTGACGTGCGTGAAAGCGCACTTGCCGCAAGGCTGTGTCTCGGCGTTTTACAAAACGACACACTGTGTGATTATTATATCGACGCGTTCTGCTCACAAAAAGCCTCAAAGCTTGAGCCGAAGCTGCGTGATATCCTCCGCTTAGGCATCTATCAGCTTTTAATGCTCGATAAGATTCCCCCTCGTGCCGCTGTGAACGAAACCGTGGCGTTGTGCCGCTATGCAAAGCTTAATCGCGCCACAGGTCTTGTCAATGCGGTCTTGCGCCGCGTAAGCGATGCAAGTGATAAGCTCCCGGAGATAAAAAATCCGGGAACGGCGGAACATTTATCCATAAAATACAGTCATCCTATATGGCTCGTTTCCCGACTTATTGATGAGCGCGGCTATGACTTTACGGAGGATTTCCTTCGCCTTTGTAATACGCCCCCCGCGCTTGATATTCAGGTCAATACTCTGAAAATCGGCGTTGATGACTACTGCCACGCGCTTGACAAGGCGGATATAGCCTATAAGCGGCGCGATTTCCCGCAAGGCTCGCTGGAGCTTGCCGGCGGCACGGTGACGGCGTTACCCGGCTTTGAGGAAGGTCTGTTCTATGTTCAGGATCGTGCCGCACGCCTCGCCGTTGAGATAGCTGCCCCGGAAAAGGGTATGCGCGTTTTGGACGCGTGCGCCGCACCCGGAGGAAAGTCGTTTTCAGCCGCTGTGCGTATGCAAAATGAGGGCAGTATCCTCTCCTGCGATATCCACGAGAAAAAGCTCGCGCTCATCTCGCGCGGTGCGGAAAGGCTCGGCATAGATATTATCAACACCCATGCACGTGATGCCCGCGAGAGCGATGAAACGCTTATCGACATGTTCGACCTTGTCATTGCGGATGTACCCTGCTCCGGTCTCGGTGTTATCCGCAAAAAGCCGGAGATTCGCCGAAAGCGCGAGGAAGAGATTGCCGCCTTACCCGAGATACAATATGATATACTAAAAAGCCTTTCTCGCTTCGTAAAGACGGGCGGAACGCTTCTCTATTCCACCTGCACGGTGCTTCGTGCCGAAAATGAGGAGCTTGTAAATAGATTTTTGGACAGCTATAATAATTATGAGCTTGAAGCCTTCACCATCGGAGATGAGCGGGTAGATAGCGGTATGCGTACCTTCTTCCCCAATACCGACGGAACGGATGGTTTCTTCGCCGCAAGGCTTATAAGGAAAAAATAATGGGAAAAGATATTTTATCCCTGCTTCCGCAGGAAATAGAGCAACAGCTTGCCGCCCTCGGTGAGCCGAAATACAGGGCAAAGCAGGTCTTTGAATGGCTCTCGCGCGGTGTGCGTGATTTTGACGCGATGACCAATCTGCCCAAGTCCTTGAAGGACAAGCTCAAAGCCGAGTATGATCTGTACGCCCCCAAGGTGCTTTCAAAGCAGGTTTCCAAGCTTGACGGCACGATCAAATACCTCTGGGAGCTTGCCGACGGAAACGCTGTCGAAACCGTTGTCATGAGCTATAAGCACGGCAATACCGTGTGTGTGTCCTCTCAGGTCGGCTGTCGGCAAGGCTGTGCGTTCTGCGCGTCGACCATCGGCGGGCTGGTGCGCTGTCTCACGGCGGGGGAGATACTTGATGAGGTCATGTATTCCCAGCTCGATTCCGGCAAGACCATATCGAATATCGTCCTGATGGGCATCGGCGAACCGCTTGACAATTTCGACAATGTCACGCGCTTTTTGGAGCTTGTCAACCACCCGCAGGGCATGAACATTGGCATGCGTCATATCTCGCTGTCCACCTGCGGCATCACCGAGCGGTTTGACGATCTTGCCGCGCTTGATTTACAGCTCACATTGTCCGTCTCCCTGCATGCACCTGATGATGAAACCCGCTCCAAGATCATGCCCGCCAACCGTGGGCGCGGTGTGGACGAGCTTATGGATGCCTGCCGCCGCTATTACGAGAAAACAGGGCGCAGAATAAGCTTCGAGTATGCCATGATAGACGGTGTGAACGACACCGAATATCATGCAAAGCTCCTCGCCAAGCGAGCAAGGGCGGTTTCCGCGCATGTCAATCTCATTCCGCTCAACCACGTTGAAGAGCGAGAGTTCAAACCCTCCACGGCGGGGCATATGAAGGCGTTTATACGCATTTTGGAGGCTGAGGGTGTCAATGTCACTGTGC
>CAZBYU010000019.1:12532-12800 GCA_964496235.1 uncultured Oscillospiraceae bacterium
CCCCGAACCCGAGCTTTTGTGCCGCGCACTCATGAGCAAGGTCACCGTGCGGCGCAAGCTCGGCGGCGATGTGGACGCGTCCTGCGGACAGCTCAGGCGCAAAATGCAAAAATAATTCGACCAACTGCAAAATCATCGCACAGTCGGCTTGACCGACGGAATTGAGGAAAGATGAAAAGCTTCGGACTGACTGATAAAGGGACGGTCAGAAAAGACAATCAGGACAGCTACATAATCGAAAAGTGCGAAGCCAAGGACTGCCTTATCG
>CAZBYU010000020.1:0-12795 GCA_964496235.1 uncultured Oscillospiraceae bacterium
GCGCGGGTGGTTTGGGACCATCAGGTCGGGGGTTCAAGTCCCTCTACTCGGACCACGTCGCTGTGGACGACATGTCGTTCACGGCGACTTTTCTTTTTTCAAAACTTCTCACTCATTCTGTCGTAGCTCCTTCCCAAATCGAACCCGCTTTGCCGGGCTTCGATTTGGCTTTTTTATTCCCGCATTTCGGTTCTGTATCGACACTCGTACCACTTCGGAGCAAGCTTTATATCGCTTGCTCCGACTTATTTCATCAGTCGGCTTGCACTCATTCACCAAACAAAAGATATTGGGGGCTTTTCTGCCGCTTTTATATTATCATCTTTTATTTTTTGCTTTTTTTCTGTATAATAATTTGTGAGAGTGTACATATTTTATAATAAACAAAAAGGAGCATGACATGGAAAAGTTTATCCCCTATGAAAAGCTCTCGAAGAAAAAGAAGCGAGAGCTGAACGCCGAACGCCGCAACACGTGGAGCAACATCAACCCCGTCACCAGAAAGCCGGAAAACCGAAAAGCATATAACAGAAGAAAGACACAGGATTGGAAGCGTGAATTGCCGCCAATGCCTGTGTCTTTTTTGTTTGCCATGAGCCTTGAATGAAATAGACGCGCGGTTAGTTCATTACACCGACCAGCATCTGCATTACTCGGTTATTAACCTCCAAATAATACTTCAATTCCTCGTTGCTGAGTTCTGCACTCTCCCACGCGGCAAAGGCTTCGTCCATCTCGACAAGCTGTTGCATCATCTGAGTATACTGCATCAGCAAGCCCATATCCGTGGGGTTGTTTTTGTATTCTGCCATGAATTCGCAGTATCTAACGTAGAAGCCTTCATAGCTGTCCATTGCATTTTTGAACTCCGGGCGAATCCCCTCCGCCGCCTCCGGTTCATCTTTTACCTCCGGTTCTGCGACCTCGGTTGTCGGCTCTGTCGACACAGGCAACTCTTCCGGCTCAGTCAGCTCAGCCGTCCCCGCCTTGCCGGTTTTTTCGCTTTCGGTGTTGATGACGCTTGTTGCGGCAGTCGGAGTAGGGGCAGGGCTTTGTTTCTTGCCCGCTCCGCAAGCCTTCAGTGACAACAACAGCAGAACAACAAGCAGGATAAGTACAACTTTCTTTTTCATTTTTCTTTTCCTCCCTATTTTTAACCCTCGCGGCATTCCACGTGGGTGCTTTCGCAGAATATCTCAGAATGGTCGAGCATGTACCGGATCACCGCTCTTCCATGAGCAGGTCTTAGTTGCTCGGCAAGCACTTGGGCAATTGAGCCTTCTCCCCAAACGCTCATAAACAGTCCCAAGACAAACGGCAGACCGTCTTTTCCGAATTGCACATTACTCAATTGGAGCATTCTGCTTATCACGCTATCTGCAGCGGAGGATTTCAGCGCGGCTTCATCCAACTGTGCCAGCTCCGTAATGAGTGCGGAGAAGCCTCTTTCAAACGCCTCGACGCTGTTTTTCGTCTCCGAATGTGTTTGTCTCTCTTCCGTCGCAGTAGAACGAATCTCCAAGAGCATTCGACCCAAATCGTCCAAAGAAATGCCGCGCAACGCACCGCTGACGCTGTTCTTTGTTCCCACAAGAACTAAGTACTCCAATGCGGCAATACTCCGCTCGATATGTATCCTCTTTTCCCGTTGCAAAGCCAGCAGAGTATGGAGAACCTCGTTGCTGTCATAACCCGGAGCGAGCATAATTGCTTTTATCTCATCGCGCCTCAGACCCAGCTGATAGTACATGGCAATCTGTTGCAGCTTCTCCACCGCGGCATCGTCGTACAGCTTGTATCCGTCGTAGTCATCCACCGAATAATTCGCATAAGCCACAGCCCGTACAACACCCTCATGATGGAAGTAATATAAGTGTTTTCGTGTCAGCCCGGTTAGAGCGCACACCTCTTTGACCGTCTTATACTTGCTCATAGTCGGCATCTCCCGCCGATAGTATATAACGTTCTCGGAGAACGCTTCAATGCAAGGGCAGACAGCTTGCGCCGTCAACACCAGACCGATCTCCACAGCATCCGACAGCGTCTTGTTTTGCAGTTTCATAGTTTTCCTCCTGTAAGTAGTGGCTAAGCCCTACATCAGGAGTTGTAATTTTTGCGAGGGACAAAAAATGCCCTCTACATCGCACTTGCAATGTATGGGCATTTGAAGGTCAGCTTAATACTAAAATCTAATGTTTGTCTGCAAAAACAGAATCTGTCAAACTGATATGATACCTATAAAGTAGACATTTAAATACGGGACACCTTGATGTATAATAAAAAGGTCAAGGAGTTGAAAAGAAATGGGAAAATACCAATTCAGTTATGAAGAGAAAATTACCATCATCAGAGAACACGAGGAAAACCATAAGACACTAAAAGCGATTTGCGAAGAGTAAGCCACGAAAAATCACTCGACCTTACCAGCGTAGCGCCGACAGCCTTCGATATAATGCAAACCAGCTATATTCCATCATGGAGAATACTGATTTATGCTGTGAGGCTTCGCAATAAAAAATACGAATCGAATATATGGTCAATCATGACTTCAAGGGTCAACTCCAACATCATCAACTAAAATCGAAAAGCAGCAAAACACATAACGAGAAAAGACACAGGCTCGGAAATACCAACTGTCTCCGAATCCTGTGTCTATTTTTACTTGTTAGTTCATTTACCGCTATATTCAAACCTATTTACACGTTTTTGCTCTTATTGAATGCGACGATGCCCCAAATGAGCAGTGCAAGACCAATGATGCCAATCATATAGTAGCCGAGCATATAACCCGCTGAATATGATGCCGCCATACTTGTCGGAAGTGCTTTACTGGCACTTGCGTTGCCCACCATGCTCATTATTTGAAGAAGAACCAAAATTACACCTACTACAATTCGTACAATGCCTTTTCTCATGTTCCGTCTCCTCTCAAAAGTTTATAATTCGCCATAAACAGGCAAAACAATTATAACTAAGGGACGAATAGATGTCAATATTCAACAGTATAATTATTGCTCTTTTATTATGCGATACACTTTTCAAGCTCTTTGCGCTCTTGTTCATTCTCGGGGTGCGATCTTATCTGAGCTTAATTTCCCACTCTGCTTCTTTGAAGCCTATAAGCGCGAAAGCATCGCCTATGACAAGAGGACGCTTTACAAGCATTCCGTCGGTGGCAAGTAACGCGAGCATCTCATCATCGCTCATATTAGGGAGCTTTGTTTTCAGCTCCATGGACTTATACAACAGCCCGCTTGTGTTGAAAAGCTTACGCAGAGGCTGTCCGCTCAGCTTATGCCACGCACGCAACTCGTCGACGCTTGGGTTATCGGTCTTGATGTCTCGAAGCTCGTATTCGACACTGTTGTCATCGAGCCATTTACGCGCTTTCTGACATGTACTGCATTTGGGATAGCAAATAAACTTCAGCATGGGTCAATAACTCCTTTTTCTGCGGTGCAAAATAATGCCCGGCAGCATATTGAAACTACTCCTCAAACTTTGCGATAGTTTTTTGGAGCTTGGGGGTTGAAAGGAAAAACATGTCATAGGCGTGAAACATTTTTGCCCATTCTTCACCCATTCCCACAACAGCAGGGGGTATTGCGTTCTGTAGTGGGTCTGGCATTGTGGGAACGGTTTGTACTGAGAGAACGGTGGGTATTGGGTAAGCACTCCGAATCGGATATGTAATACTCATCTATAGAGGTTACGTCAGAGGGCTTTGCAAAAGACGAAGTTGACGGTATAGTGCCAGTCGCAACGGAAGCGGCAAGAGAGGGCATGGTGACGGACACAACAGAGGACAGAGCCGAGGAGCGTTCGGAGGAGACAGCGGAGGTCACCACAGTGGAAAGAACCCTCGGAGTTGCTCTGAACGGACGGGTGAGCTTATTAATAAGCTTGAACGCATCTAGCCACTGCTTCATGCTCTTATTGCCGACGGAGTTGAGGAGCTTTCCCGCATGCTCACAGCCCTCGGCGTCGATGGAATAATACATCCACACGCCAACCTTTTCGCCGCGGACAAGCTGAGACTCGCAAAGTATCTTCATATGGTGAGAGAGCGTGGGCTGGCTTATATCCAGCTTTTCAAGCAAGCCGCAGGCACACTGCTCCCCCTCGCAGAGCATTTTGAGAATCATGACGCGTTTTTCGTCGGAGAGTGCGCGGAAAACCTTTGTAAACTCGTTCATCATCTTCTCCCCTTTCCTACGTCTTATTCCCCGGGAAATAAGGACAGCGCGTATGCAGACACTCCCTGTTCTTCGTATAAAACTCACACTTCGGACGGCTGATCGGCATTTCGACACCGAAGTGTTCCGCCGAAAAAGCTACCGCCGCCTCAATGCTCTGTCTGCCGGTACGCTTACAGCAACGCGGTCCGCCGGTTTCGACGATTTTTTCAAGACATACTATCGTCATTCTCTGTGGTACATCCCACACATCCGGCGTGAGCGGAGTCGCCTCGGAGATTATGCTGGCGAATATGCCCGCTCCTGCCGCCGCACCACACACACCGAGAAACCCGCATGCTCCGCCGGAGACCTTTTTCCCGCGCTTCCACGCCTCATCAAGGCACTCGTGAAGCTCGATGTCACTGCCGTTATTCTTGTACGCCGTGAGCAGGACGCAGGGAACGATACAATGGTGTTCAGGTCCGTGCATATGCACGCCGGGGAGCTTTACGACATCAAGATACAGCTTAATCGGGTCGCGCTCGGTGCTGTTTAAGAGGACGGCACAGATCTGTGCGCCGTCTTTATTATGGCACTCGTCGCAGACAAAGTGTCCGTCCTCACAGGCGGCATCGGACGGCTTTTCCTCGCCGCAGACGGCGCAGGTACGCATAACGGTCTCGGTGGAGTAAACAAGCGGCTTTCCGCAGACAAGGCAGTTATTGAACTGCTCCTCCTCGCCGCAACAGCAACAGGCGTTTTCTATGGCTTCCATGGTATATTACCTCCATATTATCGCTTTTTTCTGAAACGCACTCACCAAGCGATTGAGCGCGGTGACAACTATGGCAATGCACACTATCCCTGCAACGGCGTGGGTATAGTTGGCATATGTAATGCTGTTTTGAATATAATAGCCCATTCCGTGGGTCGCGCCCATAAGCTCGGCAAAGTTGAGCATGAGAAGCGAGGTCGTAACCGACACTTTAAGCCCCGACACTATGCCCGGAATAACATAGGGCAACAGGACGCGCCATATCATATCCCAATCGCCGAGATTGAGCATGCGAGCGGAATCGCGTATACGCGCATCAATTGATTCGACGCGGTTTATGGTAGTAAGAAACGTCGGCCAGAAAACTCCGAGAATGATGACGAGCGCGGAAGCACTGCGAAAGCTTGGCATAAGCGCGACGAGATACGGCGAGAAGACGACCGCAGGTATGGGTGCCATAACATTTGCTATAGGGTAGGCAAAATTCCTAATGCGCGGAATCCACCCGGCAATCAGACCGAGCAACACCGCCAGCACCATGCCGGACGTAAAGCCGATGAACAGAAGTTCCATGGAATACGCCACATTCAACAGCATCTCACTCCAATGCTCACGAAAGGTGTCGAAAACATTTTCGGGACACGGCACCAAGACCGGGTGAGCGAGATTAAAAACCGAGGTGCAAAGCTCCCACACTATGAGCAACACCCACACGAATACTATTATATCACAGCATGACGTGCGTGTCGCGTCCGATTTTTTTCTGAAGTAATTAAAAAGAAAAACAAGCTCTATAACGCCGAGGGTAACGAGCATGGACGTGCATGACCGAACCGCGGGGCGTTGCTTTACCGCAAGAAGCACTATGCAGGCAAGCACGGTGACAAGCACATGCGCGGCAACAAAGGCACGGGTATTCTTTTTCATTCACGTGCCTCCGTTTCCCCGCCCTCAATGAGGCGCAGGAGCGTTTTTTTGTACACCTCAAAGCACACGTCATTCCCCATGCTTTTACGCGGACGCGGAAAGTCGACCGTAAGCTCGGTGGACACGCACCCGGGACGCATACACACAACGCGATCGGCGAGAATCAATGCTTCATTTATATCGTGAGTGACGAACACAACGGTTTTCTTCTCTCCGCCGGCATTCTCCCAAAGCGTCAGAAGCAGTTGCTGGAGCGAGGCGCGGGTTTTCGCGTCAAGTGCGCCGAAAGGCTCATCAAGGAGGAGAATGTCAGTGTCCATTGAGAGGGCGCGGGCGATGGCGACGCGCTGTTTCATGCCGCCGGAGAGCTGGCAGGGATATAACCCCGCCGCGCTCTCCATGCCCACCTTCGCAAGATAGTCCGACGCAACACGCCTTGCCTCGGTGCGCGGCATGTGCTTACCACGCTCGAGGGCAAAGCTTATGTTTTTCTCGGCAGTGAGCCACGGAAAAAGGGCATAATCCTGAAAGACTATCATTCTGTCCGCACCGGGAGCTGTGACACGCTCACCGTTGATGCGTACTTCACCCGAGGTCGGCGTGTCAAGCCCGGCAAGCATACGCAAAAGCGTGCTTTTGCCGCAACCGGACATGCCTATAACGCACACGAACTCACCGCTTTTGATGTCAAGGTTCACACCGTGCAGTGCTTCCTCGTTATTACGCGAGTCGGCATAGGCAAAGTGCAGATCGCTTATCTCAATGTGCGGCATATCAGTTATGAGCGTTGAAGTACTCGGTCAGGCTCTGCCAAAGCTCCGTATCCGGCTCCCTCTCGGCAAGAGCGGCAAGGGCGGCCTCGTAAATATCCGTGACAACATAGTCACCCCAGTTGACCTCAACGGTGTCGGTGATCTCTCCGAGGTTTGCCATTGCCTCATAGAAGGCAACACAGGCGGTCTTGTCGGGGTCGAGAGAAAGACGCATAACAGGGGTATATGTATCGGTGCCGTACACCTGTGCGCGGAGGAAGTCTCTGTCCTCGCCGGCGTAAGCCTCGAGAATGTCAAGGGTATCCTCCTCGTTTTCGAGGTAATAGCGGTAGCCGCGCAGTGTCGCGGTTTCAAAGGCGATGAGCGCGTCGAGCTTGTTCTCATAGGCTTCCTGGCTACAGGTCTGGCGGCAACAGGGGTAGGTCTCTACAAACTGCTTGACACTGCCGACAAGCTCCGCGCCGAAGGCGGCGGCGTAGTAGCCGAGGCAGGAGTTGGTGATGCAGTAATCATACTCGCCCTTGGTGCAACCCTCTACGGCGGTATTGCCGTCATTGACGTAGACAAAGCTAACGTCCGCGCCCGTACCCGGCTCGCCGATGGTGTAGCCGTTTGCGAGGAGATAGTTTTTGAGAACCATTTGACCGGTTTCGGGCATCTGGCAGGCTATAGTCTTGCCGAGAAGATCTTCAACGCCGGTGATATGGGGAGTTCCGGCGGCGGCAATGATCTCGGAGCCTTCTGCGGCAGTGCCGCCGAAGACACGGAGAGTGGTAGTACCCTGGGAGATGAAGGTGGCGGCGGCAGTGCTGGAGAAGAGATAAACGTCGAGGTCACCGGTGGAAACGGCGATGTAAGCGTCGTTCATGCTCGACACCTTTTCAAACTCGACGTTCACGCCCTCTTCGGCAAAGTAGCCCAGAGAATCGGCAACGAGAACGCCCACGGGCTTTACAGACTTGCCGAGCAGGCCGACTTTAAGCGTGACCGGCTCTTTGACGGTCTCCTGTGCCTCGTCATCTACCGGGGCTTCCGCCTCGGTGGAGGTCGGGGTCTGTGCGTTGCCGCAACCTGTGAGAACAAGCGCGGTCAACATCATGATTGCAAGAAGCATGGCTACATGTTTTTTCATTTTTTCCTCCTGTATATATTGATTTTTTTCGATATATTCATTATAAAGGGCGCGATACACCCTTTATATGCTCATGTGTGGTGGACTATATGACGGAATTGACCGCGTCGAGGAAGCTGTCGACGTCGGCATTGAGGCTTTCGCACAGCTCACGCACGGTGAGGTTTTCGTTATCAGGGTTGACACAGCACATTCCGAGCTGTTTGAAGAGTGGGAAAGCCTGCGGATACAGCTCTAAAGCCTCGGCAAGGCGCATTTCGTGGGCGATACCCATTCGCTTCATGGCGTTCTCCTTTCTTGTCAATTATGATACAGTCTTTCGCCGTTCTCGCTAGTGAGGTGGAACGCGCAGAAAGGTATGACCTTGCCCTTGCCGGTTATCATATGCACACAGCAGCCTTTAAGCCTGCCGAGGTCGATATTCCACACGTCCTGAAACCCCTTGCCGGAGATGGAGAACGAATGCGTCAGAGTACGCGCGGCAAACTTCAAAAGCGGCGAATTCTTGAGCTTTTCATCGTCCGCCTGGAAACGCCAACGCTTATCGGTGTACCGGTTGGTCTTTTCGACGAAGTCGGTCTGCTCGGTATCACAGTCATTTTGTCTGACATCGGTCATGCAGACAAGGCGGTCATTCTCGTCGAGATAATATGTGCTGGAAAAATCACAGTGCGGGTCAAACTGCTTGCGCGGAACGAAGTGGCGCAGGGATATCTCCTCGGGACACTGCTCAATGAGTGCGTGGATAACATCATCAAGCCCGCAACGGCTGTCATCCGGAGGGGTCTGCCCGGGATAGCGACCGAAATAGCTGACGGGTTGAAAATGAATGCCCTTTACGGTAGGTACATGCCGCTTTGCAAACTCGACTATCTCGCCGAGCTTATGGAGATTGACGCCGGGGATAACAACCGGAACAAGCAACACACCCATACCGACCTTTTCGCAGTTTTCAATGGCACGTAGCTTGATATCGAGCATATCACGACCGCGTATGGTCTGATAGATTTCATCGTCCATGCCATCAAACTGAAGATAGATAAGGTCAAGCCCGGCTTCCTTGAGACGGCGGAGAAAGTCAATATCGTTTGCGATGCGAAGTCCGTTGGAGTTCACCTGAAGATGAACTATGCCCATCTCCTTGCCCATTCGGACAAGCTCCGGTAGGTCGTCTCTGACGGTCGGCTCGCCGCCGCTGAGCTGGACAGAGCAGAAGCGGTTAGAGGCAAGCGCGGTTTCAAACATCGCACGTATCTGCTCTTTATCGGGGTCAAAATGCTCGGTATTCGCGTCGGCAAAACAGATCTTGCACTGCATGTTGCAACGGTAGGTAATTTCGAGAATAGAGGTGCATGTGCCGCTGTGATGCTCGTCGCAAAGACCGCAGTCATAAGGGCAACCAAGCTTTTCGGGCTTATTATGTTCTCTTGCGGGGGCGTGAATGCCTTGCCTTTTCCACTCGGCATACATATCCGCGTCACGCCAGAAAAGCACCTTGAAGTGTCCATGCTCGGGGCAATCCTTGACCATATACGCCTTGCCGTCAATACGCTCATAACGCGCGGGGATCTTTTTCAGACACACCGGGCAAAGGCTTTCGGTTTCATGAAGAATTTCATTCATAATGCTTCACCAGTCTCTCCCACAGCGCGGAAAAGACCTCTCCCATATTTCCTCTTATTATCAAGTCCGCGCGGTCATCAAGCGCGGTTTCGTCATTATTGATTATTATAAGCTTGCCCTTGAATGGGTCGAGAAGCCGACCTGCGGAGGAAACCTTGAGCGATGTCCCCGCCGCGATGAGCAGGTCACACTTTGCAACCTCCCTCACACATTCAAAGACTATCTTGGCATCTGGAGCTTGTCCGAAGAGGACTATACCCGGTCTTATTATCCCGCCGCATTCGCACCGCGGAACGCCGAAAGACTCAGCCACGGTATGCACATCGTGGCTTTTGCCGCAGGAAAGGCAGGTATTCTGATACACGTTCCCATGCAGGTCAAGCACGCGGCGGCTTCCGGCGCGTTGATGAAGACCGTCGGCATTTTGCGTGATGATGGCGGATAGGAGTCCCTTTTCCTCCATCCATTTGAGGGCGAAGTGCGTAATATTGGGTCGCGCTTCGAGCTTGAGAAGCTTCGTGCGGTAAAACTCAAACATTACGTCCGGGTGTTCGTCGAAAAACTCCTGCGAGAGTATTTTTTCCGGCGGATAGCCGTAGGCAAGCTTTTCATTATACAGACCGGACACGGTACTGCGAAAGTCGGCAAGCCCGCTCTCCGTAGACACACCCGCGCCGCCGAAGAAGACAGTATGCTCGGCGTTCATGATGAGCGTATCGAGTGTATCGAGTTTTTTCTCGAAGCTGTCGTTCATACTCATTCTCTCTCCAAAACGCGCTTTTTCTCAAAGCAAAACTCTCTGAGCGCACCGCAGGGAAGTGCATTCACCTTCGGCAGGGGCAGATCGCGCATCTCGTCAAGCTCCGAGAGACGCTTCGCAAGAGCGTCGCAGTCGAAGCTGTCGGGGTCAACGGTTTCGATATCAAAGCTGAGTCTGTCTCCCTCGGCAAAGATGCGGTAATCGAGCATACCGTCGGTGGAGAAAAGGACCTCGTCAAACAGTGCGGGGTAAAGCTCCTGGTCGGAAACTATATACGCCCCCTCCTTGCGACGCTTGATATGACCGAGAACGAATAAATGACTGCCGCACACGGACTTTTCAAGCTTTGCTATATCCCCCGTGCGGTAGCGCACAAGCGGCATACAGTCACGCGAAAGGTTAGTAAGTACGATTTCGCCCTCCTGTCCGTAGGGCAGAGGTACTCCGGTTTCGGGGTCGACGATTTCGATAAAGTGGTCAAGCTCGTCATAATGGTAGCCGTCGCACACGTCGCAATCCACCGCAAGTCCCCAGCCGGATTCGGTAAGCCCATAGTGGGTGGAGACGCGGCAATTCCACACCTTTGCAAGGTAATCCATCATGCTCTGCGGAATGTTCATCATGGTGATGAATATGCACTTCATGCCGAGCTTGGAAAGGTCATGCTTTTCGGCGAGTATACGAGTGGAGCGATATATGGTCATGGCATCGCCGAACCACACATTCACCCTGTTTTCCACCGTGGTTTTATAAATATCATCCGGGTCATCGTGCAGATCCGCCGTCCACGCTTGCATACCGAAGGCAATGAGGCTGTTTGCCAAAATACTGCCTATACCGCGACCCTGAGAGTTTTGCAAAAAGACAAGGCAACGACCCTCCTCGCGGTCAACGACGGTGTTCATGCCACGCGGCAGAAACTCGAATATCCTGCGGATATCGTTTTGAGAGAAGAAGATGCGCTTTTTCATGCCGGTAGAGCCGGAGGAGAAAAACGTGACCGGTTTTTCCACGTCACTCTGCGAGGTGCAAAGGAGGCTGTAGCTTGTGCCGGAGAGATCCTTCGCCTCCGTAAAGGGGAGTTTGGCAAGGTCTTCAAGGCTGTTTATATCGTCCGCGCCGACATTGTGTTGCCCGTACAGGCGACCGTAAAACGCGCTTTTTTCTTTGACCAGCTTGACGGTCTTTTTCATCTGCCATATACGGTATTCGTCAAAAAGCGCGTCGTCTACGACATCAAAGCTTTCTCTCGCGGACTGCTCTTTGAACTCGTCATCTGTGTCAATACGATTTTTACACAGCTCGTAAAGTCCGTATTGAAGTGTCTTGCTCATATGGTTATCATCCTATTCCGTTAAAGATTTTCTGTCCGTCACAGCCGCTTAAATACTTACTGCACAGCGGGATAAGCCGACCGTCCTTCTGCATTATCTGAATAGAGCAACGTTGCACACGCATAAGGTCGATATTGGAGTTATCCTGAAACGCCATGCCGCCGACAGTGAGCATTTTACGTTCACTCGGCTTCCATGTGGCACGAAGGTTCTTACGCAGGCGGTGAACCGCGTCCTCTTCGCGCTCGCGCTTGGAAAAGCGCGTGAGGGGTTTGAGAGTTCCGTCCTTTGTGAGCATGTAGCAGGCATTGAAGGAACACTGGGCGTGGTCATATGTCCCCGGACCGAAGTCGTCAAAGGATATGTCGGAGCATTGCTCATCAAGGCGGCGGATAACGTCCGGGATAGTAATGCGGTTCACCTTGTCATGAGGGTAGATTCCGAAATAGCTTATGGGCTGGAGATACACGCCTTTGACAGTCGGCATATTCGCCTTGGCATACTCGATTATCCCGCCAAGCTCGCTGTCGTTCTCCCCGGGTATCACACACGTGACAAGCACGACCGCAAGCCCCGCCTCCGCGCAGTTTTCGACCGCCTGTTTTTTTATATCGAGCATGGGCTTGCCGTACTTTGCGTAATACGGCTTGTCCGTCACGCCGTCAAAGCCCATATAAACCGTTGTAAGCCCGGACTCACGCAATGATTTGGCAAGTTCCTTATTCCGGGCAAGCTCTATGCCGTTGGTGTTGAGCTGAATATAGTCATAGCCTATGGATTGGGCAAGCTGAGTGAGCTTGCATATATCTTGTCTCACAGTCGGCTCTCCGCCGCAAAACTCGATGAGAGAGTCCTCCCCCGCCTTTTCCTTGTGCAAACGCATGAGGCGTTCGCATTCTTCAAGGCTCGGCTCATGCAGAGGCTCTTTTTTATCGCGCGTGAAGCACACAGGGCAATTCATGTTGCAACGATTCGTCGTCATAAGTGCGGTTGAGGCGGGCTTTTGACAGGCATCGCAGGAAAACGACTTTCCGCCGGTTGCCAAATCGACCTCGCTCTCCGTCTGCGGCATTGCGGAAACGTCCATTCCGCCGTACTCAAGCCAACGGAGGTAGTTTTCCGCATTGTCCGCCCAGATGAGCGTGGAAAACGCACCGTGTTCGGTACAGGACTTGTCCATATGCACACCGTCGACATACTCGGTGATATCTGCATACAGCTCTTTCAGGCACACCGGACAGACGCTTTTGGTTTTATATAAAAATCTATTCACCTTATCATTCCTTTTCAAAA
>CAZBYU010000021.1:0-12703 GCA_964496235.1 uncultured Oscillospiraceae bacterium
TTTCCGATGTCAACCTCGCCTATTCCGAGCATGCCCGCCGCTATCTCATCGAGTGTGGCATGCCTAAGGAGCGCACCTATGTCACAGGCTCGCCTATGGCGGAGGTGTTGCATAAAAACCTCGCTGGTATAGAAGCGTCCGATATCCACTCGCGTCTCGGTCTTGAAAAGGGTAAGTATATCCTTCTCTCGGCGCACCGCGAGGAGAATATCGACACCGAGAAGAATTTTCTCTCGCTTTTTACCGCGATAAACAAAATGGCGGCTAAATATGATCTGCCCATACTCTATTCCTGCCACCCGCGCTCTGCAAAGCGTCTTGAGGCGAGCGGGTTTGAGCTGGATAAGCGCGTCATACGCCATGAGCCGCTCGGCTTTTTCGACTATAACGCTCTGCAGATGAATGCCTTTGCCGTTGTCTCCGACAGCGGCACACTCCCGGAGGAGAGCAGCTTCTTCCTCTCTGTGGGTCATGCCTTCCCCGCCGTGTGTATCCGCACCAGCACCGAGCGTCCGGAGGCTCTTGACAAGGGGTGCTTCGTTCTCGCGGGGATAGATGAGCATTCGCTCTTGCAGGCGGTGGACACCGCCGTTGAGATGAACAAAAACGGCGATCTGGGTCTGCCCGTGCCGGATTATACCGATGAAAATGTATCTGCCAAGGTTGTGCGTATAATCCAGTCGTATACCGGTGTGGTGGACAAAATGGTGTGGAGAAAGTTCTGAAAAATGAGAGTTCTTTATATTGACTCAATGTGCAAAAGCGGCAGTACCGGCAAGATAGTCTACCGCCTTTATACCGAGATGAGAGGGCGGGGGAACGAGGCGGCTGTGTGCTATGGGCGCGGCGGTCTTGTCGAGGAGGAGAATATCCTCCGTTTCGCCTACTCATGGGAAACCGCGCTTCACGCCGCGCTCACGCGTCTGACGGGCTACACCGGGTGCTTTTCCGTCTTCTCAACGCGCCGGCTTCTCCGCTTCATGGATGAATTCAAGCCGGATATTGTCCATCTGCACGAGCCACATGCGTATTTTGTCAATATAAAGCCCCTTTTCGAGTATTTTAAGCGGCATAATATCCCGCTTGTGTATACCTTCCATTGTGAATTTGCCTATACCGGCAAGTGCGGCTTCGCGTATGAGTGTGACAAGTGGCGCACCGGCTGTGCAGGCTCTTGCCCACAGCTTCGAGAGTACCCCAAGACCCTCTTTTTCGACCACACGGCGAAAATGTGTGCAGAAAAGCGTCGGCTTCTCGATGGTCAGAATATGATAATCTGCGCTCCGTCCGATTGGCTTGCCCGGCGCGTGAAAGATAGCTTTCTTGCCCCATATGATGTGCGTGTCGTGCCAAACGGCATTGACACGGACACCTTTTCCCCCAAGCCCTATGAGCATATTAAACTCCGCCACGGGCTGACGGATGAGAAAATCGTCCTCGCCGTCGCACCGGGGATAATGACCGACGCGAGAAAGGGCGGGCATGAGGTTTTGCGTCTTGCGGAGAAAATGCGCGGAGAGAACGTGAAGTTTATCCTCATCGGTGACGATGCGGTCGGGAAATATCCCGACAACGTCATTGCTCTCGGACGCACGGAAAATCAGGAAGAGCTTGCCGCATATTACTCTATGGCGGATGTGTTTGTCATATGCTCGTCGATGGAGAATCTGCCTACGACCTGTCTGGAGGCGGTCTGTTGCGGAACGCCGGTTGCGGGCTACGATGTCGGCGGCACGGCGGAAACCGCACCCGCGCCTGTCGGAGCATTCTGTGAATACGGCGATGTTGATGCTCTGCGGCATAATGTTACCTCGCTTATCGACAACCAGCCTGCGCCAGCGGCGTTTGATGCGCTCCGCGACAGGTATTCAAGCGGGCGTATGCTTGCACAGTATGCCGCGATTTATGATGAAATGCTTGCAAATAAGGGAGAAAAAAGCATATGAGTGAGAATGTGAATGTGCGGAAATATCAACGCTGTACCTGCTGTGTCATGGACACCACTGACAGCAAGATAGTCTTTGACGAAAACGGCGTTTGCGATTACTGCAATGATTATCATAAAAACATACTCCCTGCGTGGAGTGCAAAGCTTGCCGACAAGGACTTGCTCGCAAAAACGGCGGAGCAGATAAAGCGCGATACCGCCGGACAGAAGTATAACTGCATAATCGGTCTTTCCGGCGGCGTGGACAGCTCATATCTTTGCTATGTGGCAAAGGAGCTTATGGGCTTGAACCCACTGTGCTATGTCTGCGACACGGGCTGGAACCTCAAAGTGGCTGATGAAAATATCAGCCGCATTGTGGAGGCTCTGGAGCTTGACGTGTATACCGAAACTGTCAATTGGGACGAGATGCGCGATTTACAGCTTGCCTTTTTGAAGTCTCAGGTGCCGTATCAGGATCTTCCGCAGGATCACGCCATTTTTGCCGGGCTTTATAATTATGCCGTCTCCCACGGTATCAAATATGTCCTCACCGGGGCGAATTCCGCAACCGAGTGCATTCGTCCGCCCATCGAGTGGGTTTATCAGAACGATCTTCGCTTTATTAAGGACGTTCACCGCCGTTTCGGCACAATAAAGCTCAAAACCTTCCCCATGTGCAGTATGGTGAAATACCGCATTTATTACCCAATATTCAAGGGCATGAAGCGCGTCGCACCGCTTGATATGGTCGAGTACGACAAGGAGAAGGTCAAGGCGTTTTTGCATGACCGATTCGGCTGGGAGGCTTATGCTAATAAGCACTACGAAGACATTTTCACCCGCTTTTACGAGGGCTATTATCTCCCGTATAAATTCGGCTATGATAAGAGAAAGTGCTATCTCTCCAATGAAATATTGGTCGGCACTAAGACGCGTGAGGACGCACTTGGTGAGCTGGAAATCCCCGGCTATGACGAGTCTACCATGCACGAGGACTTGGATTTTATCTCCGCCAAACTCGGCATAAGCTCTGCTGAACTTCAAGCCCTCATCGACGGAGAGAACAAAAGCTTTAAGGACTATAAAAACACCTGGGGTCTTATTCAGCTGGGTACGGTTATTTTGCGTGCCTTGGGTGTTGAGAAAAAGAAGTTCCGCTGAAGCGGGAAAATAGGGAGGTTATGTTATGAAAATCGTGCAGATTGAGGATTTTTTTCACCCCGATGCGGGGTATAAAATAAATATCCTCTCCAAATACTTTGCCCGCATGGGTCACGAGACGGTCATCATAACCGCCGAGCTTGACAAGATGCCTGATTACCTCACCGGCTTTTTCGGACGTGATAATATCGCCGCGCGAGACCGCGATTATGAAGAGCGTTACGGCGTGAAGATAATCCGCCTCCCGATATGGGCGTATGTCAGCGGTCGTGCGATTTTCAAGGGCAATATGGCGAAGTTCGTAAACTCCCTTGACCCGGACATACTCTATGTCCACGGCAATGACACCGCTGTCGGAATGTGGCTGTTGCAACACAGGGGCGAGCTTTCCTGCCCCATGGTTATGGACAATCACATGGTGGAAATGGCGTCGCAAAACCCGTTCAGAAAGGCGTATCGCGCCTATTATAAACGCTTTATTGCCCCCATCATCGTCAAAAATGAGATCCCCGTCATTCGCGCGATGAACGATGATTATGTGGAAAAATGCCTCGGCGTCCCGCTTCGGCTCGCACCTTGGATATCCTACGGCTCGGATACGCTCCTTTTCCGCCCTGATAAGAACGCCGGCGCGGCGTTTCGCCGAGAAAACGGCATTTCGGAGGACGCCCTTGTCGTTTTATTTGCCGGCAAGCTGGACGAGTCCAAGGGCGGCATGCTCTTAGCCGAGCTTATGAACCGAAATATAAACACCCCGCGTGAGATTGTTTATCTCATCATCGGCAACGCCACAGGCGAATACGGCGAGTCGGTGGAGGCGCGTATGGCACAAAGCCCGTACAGGGTTCTTCGCTTTCCCACGCAGAAGTATTCCGCCCTTGCCGATTTCTATCAAGCCGCAGATGTCGGGCTTATCGCCAAGCAGGCGAGCCTCAACTTCTTTGATATGGAGGCTTGCGGAGTGCCTGTCCTCTCCGAGGACAATAACCTCAACGCCCAGCGCACAGATCACGAAAACGGTTGGCTCTTTGCCCCGGACGACGTTGACGATTTTGCCGCAAAGCTTGAAAAAATCGCAAATCTCCCCGCCGAGAAGCTTGCACGCTACTCCGAAAACGCCGTCAGCTATGTGCGTGAATATTATGATTACGGCAAAAAGGCAGAGGAATACATGCTCGTCATAAACTCCGTTTACGAGCGTGACGGAAAGCGGTGAGCGGTATGTATATTCTTGAAGTGTCCTACGGCTGTCCTTCTGCAAAGTATCCGAGCAACGGCAATTTCCAGCTTGACCAGGCGAAAGCACTCGCCGGTATCGGTCACAAGGTCATATTTGCCGCGCTTGACATGCGCTCTGTGCGTCGGTGGCGGCGTTGGGGGCTGTGGCGGCACGAGGTTGCCGATTTGCCTGTGTATGAATACAATTTTCCAATGGGTCCTTTTGCACCAACGGTACGTGCAAGGCTCGCCGAGCGTGGTTTTGAGCGTGTCTTAAACCGTGTTATAAAAGAACACGGTCGACCGGATGTTGTGCATGTCCACTTTGCCGATACGGCGCAAAGTGTTGTTGCGCCGTGCAAGGCGGCGGGCATACCATTTGTCGTGACGGAGCATGCCTCAAGCATCATGGACGATGAAAAGGTCACACAGCAGTGCGACATGTTAAAGCGCGTTTATGAAAATGCCGCCGCCGTTATTGCCGTTAGCCCCGCCCTGGCGCGGCAGATAAAAAAATATACCGGGGCAGATGCCACGGTTGTGGACGACATAGTCGATGTGGATACATTTTATCCCGCTCCGTGTGAGCGAGTTGAGGGCGAGCCGTTTCGCTTCGTCTCGGCGGGTCATGCCGAGCGCAGAAAGGGCTTTGATGTGCTTATCAAGGCGTTTGCCGAGCTTGTCAAAACCGTACCCGACTGCCGGCTCACCATAATGGGTGACGGTGCTGAGCTTGATAATATCAAGCATGAGATATCCGAACTCGGACTTGAAAGTAAGGTAACATGTACCGGGTATTTCAAACGCGATGAGTTTGCTAGGGAGCTTAATCGAAGTGATTGCTTTGTCCTTGCCAGCCGTCACGAGACCTTCGGTGTGGTCTATGCCGAGGCCATGGTGGTGGGTCTCCCCGTCATTGCAACGCGATGCGGCGGCACGGAGGGCTTTGTCAATGATAAAAACGGCATCATGGTCGAGGTTGACAATGTTCCTGCGCTGACAGAGGCTATGGCGCATATGTGCGCCAATGCCGATAAGTTCGACCGCACGGCGATAGCCGACTCGGCGAGAGAATGCTTTGCCCCCGCCTCTGTTGCCGCAAGAATCACGGCGGAGCTTGAGCGGGTGGTCTGATATAAGAAACACATGGAGCGTCAGCGAGTGAAAAAGCTGTATGAAAAGATAAAAAACATAATAACTCCGCTTATTGCAAACGGCTTCCTCTGGATATTCGGCGGAAACTTTGCCGCACAGTTTTTCGGCTTTGTCTCCTCGGTCGTTGTTATACGAAACCTCTCCAAGGCAGAGTACGGCGTGTATGTCGACGCGAACAACATCTATTCCTACATGGCGATATTCATCGGCATGGGAATGATAAGTGCCATTTTGCAATTTTGCAGTGAGAACGTGTCAAATGAACGCAAAACGGCGATATATCAGTTTGCATTTTCCACGGGATCTGTGTTCAACCTGCTGTTGCTCGTGGTGATCTATGCCGCCGGGTGTGTCTACAAGCCGGACGGCGCGGGATATTACCTGCGTCTGATGTGTGCCTATCCGATAGTTATCTACACCAATAACTATATGCAGATGGCTCTGCGCGTCAAGCGAAAAAATCGCGAGTTCGGTCTCGTTTATATGGTCTATGCCGTCACTATTTGCGCGGGGAACATCGTCTTCACGTTCCTCTGGGGCGTAAAGGGCTTGGTTATATCCTCGTACTTTACTCAGATTATTGCGGCGTCGACGGCATTTGCGTTTTTGAAAAAGGACGGCTTTTTTGAGGAAGTTACCGCACCGGTCGATAAGCTTGATCGCGCGGGGAAGAGGGAAGTGTCGAGCTATTGCCTTTTGTGCATTGCGACAAACTTCGTCACTACCGCGCTTGTCCTTTTGGATATTACCTGCCTGAACTTTGTTTTGGACGATTCACAGGTGCTTGCCGACTACAAGGTCGCCTCGGCGATCCCCAGTGCGATGATGTTTGTTCCAACCAGCCTGGTCACGTATTTTTACCCCCTCATGGTTGAGGCGTACAGCACCGAGCCGGAGCATTTTGCCGCCAGATTATTCGATTACGGCAAGGTGTTTCTCGGTGTGTCGTTATTGCTATCGGTGATAATGCTTGCATTTGCGCCGATAATAATATATATTGTTTATGGAGAAAAATACATGAGCGGAGTGCCGGTGTTCAGAATCCTGTGCGTCAATTTCTTCGTTAATGCCGGAATCAGAACCATTTTGACAAACTCGCTCTATGTTATAAAGAAAGTCAATATCAATCTTGTGCTTGCCACGCTTGCGGGTGTGCTTAATGTTGTGCTTGACCTGTTGCTCATCGGAAAAATGGGTTCCACCGGCGCGGCTGTGGCGACTGTTGTGGTCACTGTGTTCATTTCGATTCTCGAAGCGGGGTACGTGGTTTTCCACCTCCGCCGAGGTAAAATGAACGCGAAAGCATAGAATTGACGGAATAAAGAGGATAAAACTATGAGAATTTGTGTTGTAGGGACCGGATATATAGGACTTCCCACTGCGTTGATGCTCGCCTCCCACGGCGTTCATGTCGAGGCGGTTGGTCATAGACAGGAGACTGTGGACAAGCTCCGCCGCGGTGATGTCACCTTTGAAGAAAAGGGTCTGCCGGAGCTTTTTGCCGCCGCGAGGGAGAGCGGGAACATCAATTTCCGCTGTGATTACCCCTCGGAAGACTTCTATATCATAACCGTTCCCACGCCCTACCTTGCCGACAGCAAGAAGGTGGATGCCACGGCAATAGTAGACGCACTTAACCATGTACTCGGCGTGTGCAACGACGGCGCGATAATCGTCATCGAGTCCACCGTCTCTCCGGGCACGGTCGACCGCGAGGTGCGACCTGTCGTTGCCGCAAGCGGCAAAACCGTCCGCCTTGCCCACGCACCGGAGCGCATTATCCCCGGCAACATGCTAAACGAGCTTATACATAACTCCCGTACCATCGGCTGTGACGATGCCGCCACGGGCGAGGAGATCAAAAACGCATATCTTTCGTTCTGCCAAGGCGATATCGTAATTACCGACATCAAAACCGCCGAGATGACGAAGGTCGTGGAGAATACCTTCCGAGATATAAACATTGCCTTCGCAAACGAGCTTGCGAGAATCTGCCGCAAGGGCGGCATGGACGTGGGTGAGGTTATTCGCATCGCAAACAAGCACCCTCGTGTCAACATTCTCCAGCCCGGTCCCGGCGTCGGAGGACACTGCATTTCCATCGACCCGTGGTTTTTGGTGGGCGATTTCCCGGAAGATGCCCGCCTTATCCGCACGGCGCGTGAGATAAATTCCGCAATGCCCGAGTATGTGCTTGACCGCATCGAATGCATCATGCGCGAAAACGGTCTTTCCGACCTTTCCCGCGTCGGTCTTTACGGTCTGACGTATAAGGAGAATGTAGATGATACGCGCGAAAGCCCGACACTGCAACTGCTTGAGGTCATCGAACGCCGTGGTCTGCCTGCTCCGCTTGTTTTCGACCCCATGGTCTCAAATCATGATAATACCCGCATGTGCGGTGATTTTGATGAATTCTTGAGAGAGTGTGACCTTATTGTCCTCCTCGTTGGACATAGCCAGATACGAAACTCCCTCGATAAGCTTAAAGACCGTCTCGTGCTTGACACGCGTGGCATAATCACCGACGGTAGCGCGTATAAGCTGTAAACTGCGAATATGAAAAGAATTTTGCTGGTTTTCGGCACAAGACCGGAGGCCATAAAGATGTGTCCGCTCGTAAATGAGTTGAAAAGCCGCGCCGATGCGGAGACTGTGGTGTGCGTCACGGGTCAGCACAGGCAAATGCTCGATCAGGTGCTTGACGCTTTTGCGGTCGTGCCGGATTATGACCTCTCTATAATGAAGCAGGGACAGGATCTTTTCGACATAACAGTCAATATTCTCTCCCGCATCCGTGAGGTTCTGGAGGAAGTAAAGCCCGACATTGTTCTTGTCCATGGCGATACGTCAACCACCTTTGTCACGGCACTCGCCTGTTATTACATGCGTATTCCCCTCGGTCATGTCGAGGCGGGCTTGCGTACCTATGATATCCATTCCCCATATCCCGAGGAATTTAATCGTCAGGCAGTCGGCGTGTTGGCGGACTATAATTTTGCCCCTACGGACACGGCAAAGTCGAATCTTATCCGCGAGGGGAAGCGTGCAGAGACGGTCTTTGTCACAGGCAACACTGCCATCGACGCGCTTAAAACCACTGTCCGCACCGACTACACCCATCCCGAGCTTGACTGGGCATCGGACAGCCGCCTCATCGTCATCACGGCACACCGACGCGAGAATCTGGGTGAGCCGATGCACCACATGTTCCGTGCCATTCGCCGCATTATCGAGCAACACCCGGACGTGAAGGCGGTCTACCCAATACACATGAACCCCGCCGTGCGTCGTGCGGCGGAGGAGGAGTTGGGCGGCTGTGACAGAATTCACATCATTGAGCCGCTTGACGTGCTGGATTTCCATAATTTCATGGCACGCTGTCATCTTATCCTCACCGACAGCGGCGGCATACAGGAGGAAGCACCCGCACTCGGAAAGCCGGTTCTCGTCATGCGCGACACGACCGAACGCCCGGAGGGCATTGCCGCCGGAACGCTCCGCCTTGTCGGCACGGACGAGGAGACGATCTATAACGAATTTGACCGCCTCTTGACGGATGAAGACGCGTACCGCGCCATGTCGATTGCTGCAAACCCATACGGTGACGGTCATGCCGCCGAACGCATAGCGGATATATTATTGAAAAACTAAGGAGAGCGCGAATGAGCAGGGGCTTTGTCGCCGCGCATGATGCGGCGTTTGAATTGCCGCCGCGGTCTAACACCGTCGGCAGATATATCGAGGCGGCGGTCTATGCTCTGCTCGCACTCTTTTTTGCGTATGTCGGCGTGCTTTGTGCCGTGGGTGCGTTTGCGTCGGCTGTCTCGGCTGTAAAAACGCTGTGCGTTCTGTTCGTGATGGCGGCTTTGCTTTATGCCGCTTGCTACGTGCCGTGTGGGGAAGTGGCGGCACTTGTCTGCATTCTCGCCCTTGCGGCTGTGCTTCGCGTGTTCTATGTTTTTGCAGTGCCCACTCAGCCATCGAGCGATTTTGCACTTTTGTATTCCTCGGCTCAGTCCACGGTAAACGGTGATTTGAGTTGGGCGAACGTCACGGAGGGGTATTTTTCATGGTGGCATTACCAGATCCCCTTTGTGCTGTATGAGGCTCTTGTGCTGAAGCTCGTAAACTCCATGGCGGTTTTGAAGCTTTTGAACGTCGTGTGGAGCGTTGGCATGGTGTATTTTGTCTATCGCATCGTCAAGGGCTTTTCCACCACGCCGTGTGCGCTTGCCGTGGCTTTGCTTACGGCGGTTTATCCGGGCTTTATCGTGCAGGTCTCGGTTCTCACTAATCAGCATATCTCCCTATTTTTCATTCTCTTCGGCTTGACCGTTTTGTTTGAAACAAGGTCTTATTGGGGGTGTGCCGTGTCCGGTGTACTCGTGGCACTCGGCAATCTCATGCGCCCCGAGGCGGCGATCGTCATCGCGGCGTTGTGCTGTGTGGGGCTGTGCCGCTTTATCGAGTGTCCGACGAAAAAGTCGTTTGTACGTATAATCTTTTCGCTGGTTGCCGTGATGCTTGCCTATTTTGCCCTTCAAAAGGCGGTGGAGCTTGTGCTTCACGCGCTCGGCTATGCCCCCTATGGGATAGGCAATGCTGTACCCGAGTGGAAGCTTATAGTCGGTCTTGATATGGAAAGCGGCGGCACGGTATCCAAAAACTATGCACATCTTCTTGATATTCAAGACCATGATGAGCGCAGTGCGACAATACGCGCGATTATAGCCGCCAAATTTGACGAGGCTGTGTCACACCCGGAGTTTTTTGTCGAAAAGCTCAAATATTTCTGGATAAGCTGTGATGATACAGGCTTCACGCTTGCCGGTGTCACCGAGTGGACTAAAGCACTCGGCGGGATATCCGCCGTCAGCATGGTGTATACACTTTCTTCTATAGAGTATGCGATCAGGCTTATTGTCTACCTCATGTCCGCTGTTTCCTGTGCGCTGTATGCCCGTTCTGCCTTTGCCGGCAAGCGGGAGAGCGTGTCCGCCGCGCCGCTGTGTGTTGCGGCAGTGCTGTGCGGAACGGTGCTTGCGTATTTGTTCATTGAGATTCAGCCGAGATACAGAATGTTTGCGATGCCGTTTGTTTTTGCAATGGCGGTGCAGATGCTGAAATATATCCGACCTGTCAAACCGACAAAACTATGGAAAAAATAACTTCCCGAAAAAACGAATACATTCGCTCTCTTCGGCTTCTTGCCGCAGACGGCGATTATCGCCGCGAACGCGGCGAATACCTTGGCGATGGGTTGAAACTTTTGCGTGAGGCACTGAACTCCGGCGCAGATGTGACGAGCGTTCTGTGGCGCGGTCATGCCGAGGAGCTTGCGGGGCTGGACGGTGCGGCGCAGTATCTTGCCGACAATGAGCTTTTTGACTATGCCTCGCCCATGAAGAACAGCCCCGGCCCGGTTTTTACCGTGACCATGCCCGATAAGTGTGTGGACTATGGAATCAAAAACGCGCTCGTGCTGGAGACCGTCCAAGACCCCGGCAATGTCGGCACGGTCATTCGCACGGCGAACGCCCTCGGTGTTGATGCCGTCATACTCACAGGCGAATGCGCGGATCTGTATAGCCCCAAGACCGTCCGTGCGACTATGGGCGCGATATTCCGCCAGAGGGTCATAAGCTGTGGGCTTGATAAGCTTGCCGCGGTGCTGAAAAAAAACGACCTCAAGCTCTACGGTGCGGCCTTGTCCGACAGAGCCTCCGATATTCGCTCGCTGGATGTGTGCGCCTCGGCGGTTGCCGTCGGCAGTGAGGGCAGAGGACTCAGCCGCGAGTTGCTGGATATGTGCGACGGAGAGCTTATAATCCCCATGCAAGCGTGTAGCGAATCGCTCAATGCGGCAGTCGCGGCGGCGATAATAATGTGGGAAATGGCGCGGTAAAATGCAAACGCGCGAGAGTATAAACAGATTACAGAGAGAGGTGCGGTAATGGCGGCGTTGAAATATTGGGTATGGCTTGCCGATGCGACAGTCTCGCCTCGGGCGAAAGCGGCGTTGCTCCGCCGATATGGCGACGCGCAACGCGTTTTTTTCGCGCCGACCGGCGAGATAGAAACAACGGAAGGGGTCAGCGCACAGGAGGCGGAGCTTCTTGAAGCGCGTTCTCTCGCGGAAAGCGAACGCATCATCACCGAGTGTGACCGCCTCGGCATAGAAATAATCACGCTTGAAGACCGCGCATATCCCGTGCGCTTGAAGAATATATTCGCACCGCCGCCGGTACTGTATGTAAAGGGTAAGCTACCGCCGATAGACGACAGTGCCGTTATAGCCGTCGTGGGAACTCGCAAAGCGTCGTCCTATGGGCTGAGAATGGCGCGAGAGCTTGCCTTTGAGATAATACAGTGCGGCGGAATTATTGTCTCCGGGCTTACCGATGGAATAGACGGCGCGGCCGCCGAGGGCGCGTTGGCTGCAGGCGGAAAGTGTGTCGGCGTACTCGGCACTTCAATAACGGATGACAAAAACGCGCTTGCCCAAAAAGTTGAACGTGCATGCGCCGTGGTGAGCGAGTATGCCCCGGGCGTGAAGCCGAAGAGAAGCTTCTTCCGCGACAGAAACCGCATCACCGCGGGCTTGTCTGTCGGTGCGCTTGCGGTGGAAGCACCCGAAAAAAGCGGCACAAAGCTCTTTATCAGCGAAGCCGCCGAGCAGGGGAAAGAGATTTTCGCCGTTCCCGCGAATGCCGACGCATCCAACAGTGCGGGAACTACAGGAATGCTAAAGGATGGTGCAAAGCTCGTCACGAACGGCTGGGATGTAATGAGCGAATTTGAGTGGCGTTTTCCCGACGCGGTACACCGCCCGGAGCTTAGTGAGATCAAGGCGAGCAGACACGCAAAACTCACACTTGAACGCGGTGAAAAGCCCGCCGCTCGACGCGAAAAAACAAAAAAAGTCATTGACAACGAAAAAAAGTCGAGCTATATTGACTTGAAAAGGCAACTCGACGGCTTGAGCGATAACCAGCTCAAGATAGTCTCTGCGATAGAACCCGGCGGTACGCATATCGACGATATAATCGAGCAAAGCGGTCTTACAGCCGCCACGGTGCTTGCCCAGCTCACGCTTTTGGAGCTGAAGGGCTTCGTCAGCCGCCAGCCCGGCAGACGCTTTTTATTGAATACAGCGAGGAAATGAGGAACGATTAATGGCAAAAGCAAAGGAACTCGTCATAGTGGAGTCCCCGGCAAAGGCTAAAACGATAGAAA
>CAZBYU010000022.1:0-12618 GCA_964496235.1 uncultured Oscillospiraceae bacterium
TTGTACACCTTTTTTTTATGATATCACAACATTCGTTAAAATTACTGCGTGTCTGCGTTGTTTGTACCACGACTGTTATAGGTTTTGTCCAGTAATCGGTGTTTTTATTGAGCCAAGTGTCAAGTTCACGTGCATTTTCAAACACTTTGTGTTCTCCGCACCAGCCGCAGATTCCTTCAACCTCGGGATGTTCGCGCATTCCGATTATAATGACAAACTCGCCTCGGGCAGAGGCACGGCTGACAATGGTATGTATCGCCTTTACCTTGGGACAGCTTGCATCCGTCACGCTCGCACCGCGCTCTTCGAGCTCTTTATATACGCTCTCCGCCACGCCGTGCGCTCGAATCAGGACACTCTCCCCTACATGCACCTCATCGGGAGAATTAATAACGCGAAGACCCTTTTCTTTCAGTCTCTCAACAACGTCCTCATTATGAATGAGCTGTCCGAGACTGGCGCAACTGCCCTTTTCGTCGAGCAACTTTTCCGCCATTTCAACCGAACGTTGAACGCCGAAGCAAAAGCCGGCACTTTCCGCAATCTTCAGCTCTTTCATACTCATGCCTCCCGTTTCAGATGAAGCTTCTCTTCCATTATGTCGGACAGCCTTTCAAGGCTTTGATTAAAGTCGATATCGCTCGTATCCAGCAAAACCGCGTCATCTGCCATTATAAGCGGTGCGGCGGCACGGGTAGTGTCCTGCTCATCACGGTACTTTATGCTTTCAAGCACCTCAGAGAAGCTACTGTCAATCCCCTTTTGTTTAAGCTCTGTAAGGCGACGTTCGGCTCTTGCCTCGGCACTTGCTGTGAGGAAAACCTTCAAATCCGCATCGGGCAACACGACAGTTCCGATGTCGCGTCCGTCCATTATAACGCTTTGCGAACGCGCCATGTCGCGCTGTAGCTCAAGCAGGAAAGCGCGAACCGCGCTATGCGCGGCAACGTCCGAGGCGCACTTGGATATCTCCGGACGGCGAATTTCACCGGAAACGTCCTCGCCGTTGAGTTGCATTCGTTGTTCTCCGTTTTCACCATAGCTCATTGTGATTCTAAGCTCAGGCAAAATTGTCGCGACGGCGGCGGCATCGTGCGAATCCAGTCCACACCTGTACGTTGCAAGACCGACTGTGCGATAAATCGCGCCGGTATCGACATATATAAAGCCATAGCGTCGCGCAGCCGCCTTAGCCAAGCTACTTTTTCCCGCGCCGCTCGGTCCGTCTATCGCAACAGAATAAATACCGTTCATATAGTTTCGCCCCTCCCAAGTAATATCATCGAAATCAGCACGAGCTTCCCGCGACAAAGCCGGTCGACCAAGCGATTTGCAGGTTAAAGCCGCCGGTATAACCGTCCAAATCCAAAACCTCACCGGCAAAGTACAGTCCCGACACAAGCTTGGACTCCATGGTGCGTGGATTAATCTCCTTAGTGTATACACCGCCGGAGGTGACAATCGCCTCATCAATGGGTCGTGTGCCGATAATTTCTACGGGAAATGCCTTAAATAGCCGCAACAGCGCACGACGCTGTTCACGGGTTATACTGTTGACCTTTTCGTCTTCAGGGATTCCAGATAGACGCACAAGCGTCGGTATCATCGTATATCCGGCAAGATCACAGAGAGCATTTTTGAACTCACGGTTTGAATACTTCTCGAAATCTCGCAAAATACGTGCATCGAGTTTCTTCTCGTCAAGCGCGGGCTTAAGGTCAATTTGAAGGCGATACTTAGCCTGACCGAAGCGGCGCATATGTGCGCTTGCCGAGAGTATCAATGGACCGGACACGCCGAAGTGCGTAAACAGCATTTCACCCTGCTCTTTATAAATAAGCTTTTCGTCTTCAAAAACGGACAACGCGACATTTTTAAGCGAAAATCCCTGCATTTCGGAACAATAGTCATTTGGGCTTTCAAGCGGAACAAGCGAGGGTCGGCACTGCGACACGCGGTGTCCCACCGCACGGGCAAAATCATAGCCGTCACCGGTAGAGCCTGTGAGGGGGTACGACAGCCCACCTGTACACACGCACACTGCACTAGCCGAAATAAGCCCCGCCTCCGTCTGTACGCCGGCAACCGCACCGTCGACAATATGCACTCGCTTTGCCTTTTCGTGAACCACACGCACACCTGCACGTGAACAAAGCTGGGTCATCAAGCCCGCAACGTCGTTTGCGTTATCCGACATGGGGAAAACACGTGCACCGCGCTCCGTCTTTACAGGAAGACCGTGACTTTCAAAGAACGCTATCGTATCCTCGGGTGAAAAGCGATTAAGTGCACTGTATAAAAAGCGACCGTCACCGGGGATATTACGCATAAACTCTTTTATATCACAATTATTTGTGATATTACAGCGACCTTTGCCTGTTATTCTGACCTTGCGACCGAGCATACGGTTCGGCTCTAAAAGAAGCGTGTCCACGCCCCTGTTCGCCGCCGTATAGGCGCACATCATACCCGCCGCACCGCCGCCGATGACAACAAGCTCCGCTTTATCAATTATCATATATGTATACTCCGTTCATTTTTCGGGGATTATAATCAATTCAATTGTCGCGCATAACGCCGTTGACCTCGTCATCGGTGAGTATGCGCCATTTTCCGACGGGTAAATCGCCGAGTTCAAGCATGCCCTCGCTTATACGAACGAGGCGGGTAACCTTCAGCCCACAGCATTGACACATTTTCCTCACCTGACGGTTTCTGCCCTCACCTATCGTGATAAGCAAGACCGCTCCTCCGGGGATAAGCCTCTCAATGTCCACATTCTCGGCACTGACGATATAATCGCCGATATCAAGTTCTCCACGCAAATACTCCACCGCAAGACCGACATCATCACCCTGCACCCATGTACGATATGTTTTGAGGAAATTATGAGACGGATGCATAAGCCGATTGGCAAACTCACCGTCATTCGTCATTATTAAAAGCCCCTCGGAATACATGTCGAGCCTACCGACAGGGTATATACGCCCAAGCGAGCGGACGAGTTCTGTCACATCACGGCGACCTTTTTCATCGCTCATCGTCGTGACATAACCTTTCGGCTTGTTGAGCATGACATAAATGCGCTCCGTAGCATTCTGCAACGGCTTTCCGTCAACGAGAATAGTATCATGCTCGCTGTCTGCCTTATCTCCGAGCGACGCAACACGCCCATTGACACTGACACGACCGGACGAGATATATTCCTCTGCCGCTCTGCGGGACATAAGTCCCGCAGAGGATATAATTTTTTGCAAGCGTTCTGTCATATCGGCTCCACTATCGGCTTCTTATCGAAGCCTCGTTTTTATACACAAGATAATACTCCGCAATTGTCTCTCCGTCAACCGAAACCGTCACCCTTCCGCCTCTCTCTCCGGCATGCACCGGGGCAAACTCAAACCAGGGCAATTCGGCACGGAGGCTTATCTCCGCATCACACGGAAGCAACACTGTAAGCTCCTTCTCCGGCACAAGATATACCCAGCGTGTATCACCCGAAATAACAGGAATGCTGAACGACAATGAATCCGTCACACAACGATTTACGCACGCGGAATACGCCCAATCATAAAGCGAGCAATGGTCATTCCAGTCGTTGGGCGCATTGAGCGTAACACACACAGTACGCGCTCCTTTCCTTTCACAGCACGAAACAAGACAACGCCCCGCACTCTCCGTATAGCCTGTTTTTCCGCCGATACATCCGGGGCAAATATCAAGCAAACGGTTATGATTCAAAAGAAGCTTATCGCCGATGGCGTATTGCTTTGCCGCGTCAAGCTCCGCAAAGAACGGATTCTGCATGCAATAAACCATAAGCCGCGCGAGGTCACGCGCAGTGGTATAATGCGACTCGTCATGAAGTCCATGCGGGTTTGAATAATGCGTGTTTTCCATTCCCAAGTCTCGTGCTTTCTCGTTCATAAGCGCGGCAAAGTGGGCGTTATCACCCGCTATGTGTCCGGCAAGTGCCGTGGCGGCATCGTTGCCCGAGACGAGGAGCAAGCCCGCCATAAGCTCACGCACGGTGCATTTTTCCCCGGGCGTGAGATACATGGAGGAGCCTTCAATATTACAATACTCGCTTTTGATGTCAACAACATCGTCGAGCGAACAGTTCTCCAAGGCAATAATCGCCGTCATGAGCTTCGTAGTGCTTGCCATGGGAAGACGCAAATCCGCATTTTTCTCATAAAGCACCGCACCTCCGGACATGATTATCGCGCTTTTCGCGCTGACAGCCGGCACGGTAGATTCAGCCTCGGCGTTAAGCGACGCGCAAAGAACCGTGAAAATAACAAACGATGACGCAAATGCACGAATTGCTTTTTTTATCAGAGTAATAATATGCACCACCCTTTATAATATGGGCAGTGCTTATTATTGGACAAATAATTTGCTTTTATTCCTTCTATACTACGTTACGCTCTCGCAAAACGCCGGGAGGAATTACTTGTTCTTCTGTTTGTCGATGAAATTGTCCACGCGATCCATGACCTGCGGCACCATGTCGATAATTCTGTCGACGGTGTTGCCTGCGGGAGGAGTGACATTGATCATTCTGACCGTGCCTTCCTTGATGACGAGAAAACCGATAGGTTCAATTTTCACGCCGGTGGCGTTGCCGCCGCCATAGGGACGGTCGCTTCCGGTCTTCTTGCTGTTCAGCTCCACTCCGCCGCCACCGAAGGCGAGGCTGATCTTGGAGATGGGAACAAGAGTGATCCCGTCGGGGGTGATAATGGGATCACCAACAACGGTGTCTACCTTGAGGACGTTTTTGACGTTCTCCATTGTGGTCTGCATAAGCTGGCTGATAGGGTTGTTATCCATTTGAGTCCATCCTTTCCTCTGCCTGTATATTATTTTCTTTTTCCATTTCTATATCAACGACGGCTTCGTCGTTAATTTTCTCTTGCTTGCCGCGGCGGAGCTTTTCGCCCAAAAGGCGGCACTGATTCTTAATAAGGATACCCAGCGCACTGCCGGCTATGCCGAAAACAAGACCGAAAAACGCACCGATGCGAATGCTGAACGCTACCGCAAAATCAAGCTCCAGCTTTTCTTTTGAAAAGTCGATATTAGTCCACACGTCGCAATCTCGCACATTGAAGCGTTCACGGCACATTGGAGCGAGTGCGGAGAGTGCGGCATTAATGTAACCGTAGGTCACGGCAGTGTCATACGGATCGTCACCTGCGGCAGTATAGTGGAGCAGGAAACGGTCAACTCTGAACTTGCGACCGAAACGACCGAAGCGGCGCAGAACCTTTTTCACCAGAGAGAAAATCTCTTCCTTGGTAAAGCTCAGTTTCAGCTTCTTTTTCGGCTTTTTCTCTGCCTCGCCAGCCTCGGTTGGCTTGGGTTCTTTCTTCTTTTTCTCTTTTTTCGGCTTTTTAGGCTTTTTCGGAGCGTCGGGGTCAACCTCGGGCTTGGGGAAAAGTTGAAGCAGAACGCCGCACATTTTCGCAGACAGTCCGAATTGCCCTCCGATATAGCTGATATCCGCGCCGACCGGAATCAACATAATGAGCGCGATTATAACAGCGATTATGCCTATGATTTTCAGGGCAAGCAATTACATCACTCCTCGGTCGAATCTATTGTCACTTCGTTGAAGCTTATCTGCTGTGAGTCCTTATTTTGCAAGAGATCTATGGCACTTTGAAGCTTTTCTATTCCCTCTCCGGAGGTCATATCCGGCAAAGTAGGAAGCTCGGAAAGAGAGCTTATACCCATGGTACGCAAAAATACATCTGTCGTGGCGAACACCGCCGGGCGTCCGGGAGCGTCGAGCTTGCCGCAGGGTGCGATAAGACCGCGCTGTTGCAAAATGCTTACGGTATATGAGCTGTCCACGCCGCGAACCTGGTCAATATACGCTCTCGTGACCGGCTGGAAATACGCCACAATCGCCAACGCCTCCAGTGCCGACTGGCTAAGACGAGGCGGAGTGCGCTGTTCAAGTGCCTTGGTGATATACGCAGCATATTCGGGTGCGGAACAAAGCTGAAGACTGTCGTCAAGCTTCAAAAGGCGAATGCCGCGCTCTTCGTTTTCATATTGTTCGTTCAAAGCGGCGGCGGCGTATTCTATTTCGCCCTCGCTCGCTTCCAGTATCAGTGACAGACGTGCAACAGGCACACTGTCACCGGAGGCGAAAAGAATCGCCTCGATTGCGGATGAAATATTAAACATAGTATTACTCGATTATCTTTTCAATTATTTCGTCAACGTCGCCGCCTATAAAGCTCAAATCATAGTCTTCACCGCAACGTGACACAGATATACTGCCCATACTACACAGCTCTAGCACGGAAATGAACGCCGCGACGACCTCAGACCGTGAAACGCAATCTCGATAAAGCGCGGATAGGGAGATATCACCCTTTCGCAAAAGCTCCAATATACGGCGGGTCTTATCACGAACGGGATATATGATACGGTGAGGTATGGCATTTTCAAGCTCCACAGTTTCGGGGGCTTTAACGCCGCGGGAGAACACCGAATGCAGAGCCTTCAACAAATCAACCGGCTCATGCTTATAATTATAATCCTCCGAGGTCTTAGGCAAAGGCTCGGGTGGCTTCGGAGAATACAGCATGCCATGTTCCGACGCTTTTTTCAGCTCCGGCGTTATCTTCTGCACGGCGGCGAGGGCATCACGCGCTTTAAGCTGTTCCAATGAGGCAATAAGCACTTCAAGCTCGGACACTTCCTCATCATTTGTAAGCAGGGTCTTTGTTTTTATATACAGCAGGTGTGCCGCCATTTGTATAAACTCACTGGCGATTTCAAGATCCATGCTCTGCATCTCGGCGATATACGCCAAATATTGGTCGAGGATATCGGCGATTCTGATGTCGCGTATCTCTATTTTGTTTTTGGAGAGGAGCATCAGGATAAGGCTGAGCGGACCTTCAAAGTCTTGTAGCTCGTCCTTCTCATGAACAATGCCCTCGAGACGAAAACTGGGATTTTCCATTAAAAGCTCACTTGTAAAAGAGATAATAAATCATGTCACAGCCGTATTGTGCAATGGGGATAAGCGCGATATAGAGCTTGTCTATTACGGCAGCAAGGGGCTTTCCGAGTGCGCCGGTGGCAACAAGAAGCATCATTATGACAGAGCCGTACTTTTCATACCGCATAAGCTTATAATAGCTCTCATCGCGCATTAGTGAGAAAAGAACCTTTGACCCATCAAGCGGAGACACCGGGATAAGATTGAAAACGGCAAGACCTAGGCTGATATATGCCGTAAGCTGTATCATAGAAAGGAAGTATCCCCCTTCCTTGGAAAAGCCAAGGGGAATATACACAATGCCGTAGATAAAAAGGAAAACGAGCGCGATTAAAATATTACTCACAGGACCCACAAGAGCCGTCAACGCCATACCGCGCTTTGGATTTTTGAAGCGGAACATATTGACCGGAACGGGCTTTGCCCAGCCGACATGAAACACAAGCATCATCAAAAGCCCCATAGGGTCAAGATACTTTAGGGGGTTGAGCGTGAGGCGACCTGCCTGTTTTGCCGTGTCATCACCGAGCTTATAGGCAACAAGACCATGGCTAAGCTCATGAAGTGTGATGCACACAAGAGACGGGATAACCGAAAGGAGGATTCCGAGAATATATGTGAAATCGAAACCATCCCATATTGATTGAATAGTGCCTATAACCCTCACCTCATAAAGCGTCTGTTCACATTCTATCAAATTCAGAGAAAAAATACAAGAGCAAGTAGTTACTTGCCCCTGTATTTTTTGCAAAAAGTCAATATTATACGAGATTATACGAGCTTCAAAAGCTCTTTCATAAGCTCGTCGCGTCCTTGCCCTTTCTGTGCGGAGAAAGGAATGATTCGCACGTCATCGGCAAGCTCGAGTGTTTGGCGAATAAGGGCAAGATTTGGTTCTATCTCGCTTTTTTTTAGCTTATCGAGCTTGTTTGCTACAACGACGAGCGGACATCCCGATGCCTTAAACCATTCCGCCATGGTTATATCGTCCGCCGTGGGCTTATGCCGTGCATCGACAATCATAACACCGAGACGGAAAAGCCCGGACGCGAAGAAATCCTCCATGAGCTTCCCCCAACGCTCACGCTCACCGCGCGAGACCTTAGCATAACCGTAGCCCGGCAAGTCAACAAAGTAGAGCTTGCCGTCAATAAGAAAGTAATTAACATGAATGGTTTTTCCCGGTTCAGAGCCAACGCGGGCAAAGTTTTTGCGATTAAGAATACAGTTAATTACGGAGGATTTGCCGACATTCGACTTGCCTGCAAATGCCACGGCTGGAACGGAGCTTTGTATAAACTGCGACGGTGTCGCGGCAGATTTGACAAACTCCGCTTTATTTACGTTCAATCCGGCCATATAACGTCCTCCTTATCTTTAGTCAGTAGTGCCAAGACAGCTCACTGTCTGACTGACGGTGCATCCGCATTTTTTGAAAGCATGGATAGTGAGTACCCATGTCCGCCGTCGCAACTGTCCGGTAAAAGAGCCGCATCAAGAGCCTCGTCGGCATAGCTGACCGGGATGAAGCTCAGCTTTGCGCGAACCGCCTGATCTATCTCATCAAGATCCGGTTCGTTCTCGGCGGGAATGATTACGGTTTTTATGCCGCCGCGCAACGCCGCCATAGTTTTCTCCCTCAGCCCGCCAATCGGCAGAACGCGACCACGCAGAGTGATCTCACCGGTCATTGCAACGTCGTGACGTACAGGTCTCCCCGTCAGGGCAGAGACGAGCGCGACACAGGTCGTTACGCCTGCGGAAGGTCCGTCTTTGGGAACTGCGCCCTCGGGAAAATGGACATGGATATCGCAATTTTTATAAAACTCGCGGTCAATGCCGAGCTTGTCGGCGCGACTGCGGATAAAGCTGACCGCCGCCTTGGCAGACTCCTTCATCACATCGCCCAAGTTGCCTGTAAGCTCAAGCTTGCCGCTACCCTCTGTTACAAGAGCTTCGACATCAAGCATTTCACCGCCGACCGATGTGTAAGCCAGACCATGCACAAGACCGACCTCGTCGTAGAATCTGAACTTCTCGGGGCGGTATTTCATCGGTCCGAGCAGTTCATTGAGCTTTACGGGCTTTACGCTCAGGGTTTTATACTTGCCCTCGGCAATGCCGGAGGCGGCTTTACGGCAAACTGCCGCAAGCTCGCGCTCCAAGCGTCGAACACCGGATTCGCGGGTATATCCGGAAATAATATCGCGCAGTGCCGCGTCATCGACCTTAAGCTGTGCCGCTTTAAGACCGTGCTTTTTCCTCTGCTTGGGCAAAAGATGACGCTTGGCGATCTCCAGCTTTTCTTCGTCCGTATAGCTTGGAAGCTCTATGACCTCCATACGGTCAAGCAAGGCGCGGGGTATGGTATCGGTGGAGTTTGCGGTGGTGATAAAGAACACACCGGACAAATCCATAGGTAGCTCTAAAAAATTATCGCGGAAAGAGGAATTTTGTTCACCGTCCAAAGCCTCCAAAAGTGCCGCAGACGGGTCACCGCGATAGTCAGAACCGAGCTTGTCTATCTCATCGAGTACCATAAGCGGATTCATGCTTCCACTTTGGATTATACCGCTAACAATGCGACCGGGCATAGAGCCTATGTAGGTTTTGCGGTGTCCGCGAATCTCGGCTTCATCATGTACGCCGCCGAGAGAGACGCGACAAAGCTTGCGATTAGTAGCGCGGGCAACACTCATGGCGATACTGGTTTTGCCTGTGCCGGGAGGTCCGACGAGACACAAAAGCCCGCCCTTTATATCGGGAGATAGCTGTTTTACCGCCAAATATTCCAACACACGCTCTTTTACCTTATCAAGACCGAAGTGTTCATTATCGAGAAGCTTTCTTGCACGTGCAAGGTCAATTGTCTCCTCGGTGGTACGCCCCCAGGGAATTTCGAGGCAGACATCAAGATACCCTCTCAAAACCGCCGCCTCGGACGAGCCGAACGGTTGCTTGGACAATCGATTAAGCTCCTTCAAAAGCTTTTCACGTATCTCATCGGACACAGGCAGAGCATTGATCTTCACACGGTAGTCATCAAGGCCGTCACCGCTGTCCTCACCGAGTTCAGACTGGATCGCCTTCAGCTCCTCGCGCAAATAATACTCGCGCTGGCTCTGATTCATTGCTTCCTGTGCCGCGTCGCTTATTTCCTTTTCGATGGCAAGTATATTAAGCTCATTCGCTATGAGCTTTGAGAGCATGTCAAGTCTGCGGCAGGGTCGAAGCTCCTCCAAAAGCTTTTGCTTCTCTTCAGGCGCGAAGTGGAGATTATGAGCAAGATAATCGGATACAAAGGCAGGCGTGGGATTTGCGAGGACATGCAAAATCTGCTCACCCACAGGGTCACCTGTACTGCTGAGGTACTCTTCATAAAGTGACATACAGCTTCTCAAAAGTGCCTGCTGTCGCGCCTCGCTGACGCGCTCCGGCTTATCGTGAAGCTCAAAAACATCGGCAACAAGGCTTTCGCCCTTAGTATCAAACTTCGCAATCATGCCGCGGGCAAGACCCTCGACCATGACACGCGCCATGCTGCCGCGCGGCTGATTAATCTGCTGACGCACGCGGCAAATTGTGCCGATCGGATATATGTCCTCCTCTTCCGGCAGATCGACCGAGGGGTCAATCTGGGCTGAGAGAAATATAATTTGATTTGTTTTTACCGCCATGTTAAGTGCCGCAATGGACGCCTTGCGCTCAACCTCAAAAGTCAGAAGCTGACCCGGAAAAACGCTCAGACCACGCAGGGCAAGCAGAGGCAGATTAAAAACACCGTCGTTTTCATTAAATTGCATAGCTTATTCTCCTTTCAGGAGGATGGAAAATACGTCAAGCCTCGTTTACGCGAACTACACGCGGCGGCTCAACACCGTTGACACTGTTCGCCGTGACGACGACCTTACGTACAGTGGGATCCGAGGGAACGGAGTACATGATATCCGTCATCACACCCTCCATTACACTGCGAAGACCGCGAGCACCAATTTTCATCTCGATCGCCTTGTCAGCGGCGGCTTCCAGTGCCGCAGGCTCAAACTCGAGTTCAACCTTATCGAAATCGAAGAGTGCTTTATACTGCTTGGTCATGGCGTTTTTCGGCTCGGTGAGAATGCGAACGAGGTCATCACGCGTCAACGATTCAAGAGAGGCAATGACAGGCAAACGCCCGGCAAGCTCGGGAATGATACCGAACTTCAAAAGGTCATGCTGTTGAACCTGAGCAAGTATCTCGCCAACATCGCGTTCGGTCGCGCTGACGATATCCGCACCGAAGCCCATAGTTTTCTTATTGGTGCGCTTTTCGATGATTTTATCCAGTCCGTCGAACGCACCGCCGCAGATAAAGAGTATATTAGTCGTGTCGACGTGAATACACTCCTGCTGAGGGTGCTTTCGTCCGCCCTGTGGCGGGACATTGGCAACCGTACCCTCCAAGAGCTTCAAAAGAGCCTGCTGAACACCTTCGCCGGAGACATCGCGCGTGATAGATGTGTTCTCGCTCTTGCGGGCAATCTTGTCAATCTCGTCGATATAGATTATTCCGCGCTGGGCGCGGGCAACATTGAAGTCTGCCGCCTGCAAAAGCTTCAAAATGACGTTTTCAACGTCTTCGCCGACGTAGCCGGCCTCGGTAAGTGTTGTCGCATCGGCAATGGCAAAGGGAACATCAAGCATTTTTGCAAGCGTCTGGGCAAAGAGGGTTTTGCCGCTACCGGTAGGACCAATGAGCAAAATATTGCTCTTTTGCAACTCGACATCGGTCGAATTTGCATAGAGAATGCGCTTATAATGATTATACACGGCAACGGACAGAGCCTTTTTCGCCTTATCCTGTCCAATCACATACTCGTCAAGCTTTGCCTTGATCTGCACCGGCTTCGGAAGCTTTTCAAACACAAGCGGAAGCCCGTCATACCCGCTGACAGATGGCGCGGACACGCCAACATCGTCAAGTATACCGACACACATACGCACACATTCATCGCATATATAGCTGCCGTTACCGGCAATCAAGCGGTCAACTGCGTTTTGCGGCTTACCGCAAAACGAACATCTCATGCTTCGTCTGTCATCAAGCTTACCCATACTGACCTCCCTGTGGCGCAACAGCACCGATGAATAAATAAAATAGACCTATTAAAACTATGGGGGAACAAGCGTTCCCCCATGTCAGTAAAGAACCTAATCTGCGGTTCAGCGTTTGTAAATTACTTTGTCGATAAGACCGTAAGTCTGCGCCTCTTCGGCACTCATGAAATAGTCACGTTCGCAGTCAGCCTCGATAGTCTCGACACTCTTTCCGGTGTTCTGGGCAAGTATGGCATTGAGCTTCTTTTTAATCTTAAGTATATGCTCTGCCTGAATCTGAATGTCGGTACACTGACCCTGGCTTCCGCCGGAAGGCTGGTGGATCATTATCTCGGCATTCGGAAGTGCGATGCGCTTGCCCTTCGCGCCGGAGCTGAGCAGGAACGCGCCCATGGACGCCGCCATGCCAATGCATATGGTGGAGACATCGGGCTTGATATACTGCATAGTGTCATATATCGCAAGACCGGAGGTAACACTGCCGCCGGGGCTGT
>CAZBYU010000023.1:0-12019 GCA_964496235.1 uncultured Oscillospiraceae bacterium
GCCGTGCGGTATCTCCTTATCGAGGCATTTGAGAAGCTTTTCACGGACAAGCTCGGCGCATATCTGACGCTCGGGCTGGTCGGTTATCATGTCATCGGGGAAAAGGTGCGGTCCTTCAACGGCGTACTTCTCCATCTCGTCCAAAAGCTCGGCTATGCCCTCTCCCGTCTTCGCGGAGATGGGTATAATCGCGTCAAACTCATGTGCCGCGGAATAAAGCCCCATAACCTCGAGAATACGAGGCTTTTCAACAGTATCTATTTTGTTGATTACAAGAACTGACGGCGCACCGGTCTCTTTGATGCGAGAAATGAGAGCCTCCTCCTGCTTGCCTATCTCCGCCACAGGCTCAACTAACAGCAAGACAAGATCCACATCCGCGACACTCTGGCTGACAACGTTGACCATATAATCGCCCAGTCTTGTACGAGGCTTGTGAAAGCCCGGTGTATCCATTAAAACGAGCTGAGTTTCGCCTTGCGCCACTATCGCGGTTATGCGGTTTCTTGTTGTCTGGGGCTTGTCCGATACTATTGCAATCTTTTCTCCGACAAGTGCGTTTGTCAAGGTGGACTTGCCGACGTTCGGTCTGCCGCATATTGTTATCATTGCCGATTTTTCCATTTAAAACTTCTCCTTTAATCGTCACCCATTATGGTCTTTTCTCTCGTTCGCATCTGTCGCTTCATCTCACCCTCATCTACATGGTCATATCCCAAAAGGTGAAGTACGGAGTGAACTGTCAGGTACATGAGTTCTCTTTCATAGCCGTGTCCGAACTCCTCCCCCTGTGCTTCACAGCGTGGTATGGATATCATCATATCGCCGAGGAGAACTGCACCACTGTCCATATCCCGCTCACAAAGCTCCGCATCAAATTCACCTGGAGAAAGCTCGTTCATTGGAAAGCTCAACACATCGGTCGGTCTGTCCACGCCGCGAAATTCAAAATTGACACGGTGTATGCCATCATCATTTGTCAACACGACACTGATAATGCAAGCGGTATTCACACCCTCCGCATCAAGTGCCATGCCGATGGCTTTTTTTATAAGCGCGGCGGAATTATTGTGTCCAAGCCCGGTCACATCGCGACTTATATATACTTCATGTTGCATTTTCATTTCCTCTTGTAGCTCTTTGCAGGTAGCTTCTTCGTATTTTCCGGCGGGTGCTTTTTGTCGTATACCTCATACGCCTCGATGATTTTTTGTACAAGACGATGGCGGACAACATCAGACCCTGTCAGCGTACACACGGCAATATCCTCAATTCCGTCAAGCACCTTCATCGCGATTTTCAAGCCGCTGGTCTTATCCTCCGGAAGGTCGATCTGCGTGATATCTCCTGTAATAACTACCTTTGAACCGAAGCCTATACGCGTCAGGAACATTTTCATCTGCTCGCGTGAAGTGTTTTGTGCCTCGTCGAGAATGATAAAGCTGTCATCAAGAGTGCGCCCGCGCATGTAGGCAAGCGGTGCAACCTCTATATTGCCGCGTTCAAGGTATTTTTGATATGTGTCCGCACCGAGCATATCAAAAAGTGCGTCATATAGCGGGCGCAAATACGGGTCGACCTTGCTTTGGAGATCACCCGGCAGAAAGCCGAGTCTCTCCCCCGCCTCTACCGCAGGACGCGTGAGTATAATGCGGTTCACCTCTTCCGCACGAAACGCCGCAACCGCCGCCGCAACCGCAAGATAGGTTTTGCCTGTTCCGGCAGGTCCTATTCCGAGTGTGATGGTGTTATCGGCTATCGCGTCACAATAAGCCTTTTGACCCAAGGTCTTAGGCTTTATGGGCTTGCCCTTTGCCGTAATACACACCACATCACCCGCAAGCTCGTTTATCTTGGTCTCTTTGCCCTCTTTGACAAGCTTGAGAATGTATCGGACATTCTGTGCGTCAATGTTTTCGCCCTTTGCCGCAAGTGTAAGCAAGCCGTTTATCGCCTTCTCGGCGAGCATAACATCCTCCGCTTCACCGCAGACATGTATCATATCATCACGATCCAGCACCTTGACGCCCAATTCTGTTTCGATTATACGAAGGTTTTGGTCAAATGAGCCGAATACGCTTATTACATGCTCCATTCTGTCAACTTTTATGGTCTGTTCTATCATTTGCAGTTCCTTTCAAATCAGGCATATTCTATAAGCTGAGCTATGTTTTCACGGCATGCGGCACGCAAAGTGACAACAGCCACACCGTTGCTCTCTCCATGCGTCAACGAACAGCTCAAAATATCACCTTTTACACAGTTTTCAAGTGAGCTTTGAAGCCGCTCTCCCATTGCTTCATAATTACAAACGGCTTCCGGGGTAGTGTTGTACGGAATAAACTCCTCAACTATGAAAGTAATCGGCATGGCAAAAAGCCTACCCACCCCAATTTTATAATTATGTACGATTTTATCACATTCGTCAACAGTATTTCCACCGTTGAAATAAAAATTTATTCTGTTCTTTCCGAGTTTCAGGGCGTAGCGAGCATATTTCAAACCATGTGAAATCTTTTTCTCCCGCTCAATGGGAGAAACCGCCGTCAGCTCATGCCATGTGTCGGCTATTACCTCGCCCTGCGCTCGAACAACTCGAACGCCCTGGGTAGCACTTTCCATTCCGCCGGTAATTAGCAGTTCTCCCGCCGTGACCGACTGTCCTATACCGACGGTGGGCGCACCGTTTTTCACCGAGACATGTCTTACTATTCCCTCGCGGCGAGCTACCAAATCCGCACCCAGGCTCTCAACATATATTTCCGGTTTTTCAAGCCGTTCGGAGACCAGAACAACGGCGCGCGAGGAGCTGACATTGACGGTCATCCATGCAAGCTCGGGAAGCCGAGTAAGCATACTTGCACGGACAAGCTCCGTGCTGATTGAAGGCCAATATGTGCCGCAGTCAACACCGCATTCGGACAAAGCACGAAGCACCTCTCCCTCACTCAATTCAACACAGCCGTATACGTCGATATCCCATATAAAAAGCGAAGAGAGACAGAGGAGTGCGAGAGCAAACGCAAGCCCCATTATTACGGCAATATGCTTTTTCGCAAAAACAAGTAGATTGCTACCGCCCACTGTCTCATGTTTTTCTACCGTACACATGTTTTTCTCCGCAATATTATCAAGCTTTCTATACTCTTTTTCGGATACCCATACCGACAGCGTATAATCGTCTATACGCCGCGTCTGGTATAGCATCACACCATTTGCGGCACACGCGTTCACCGCGTTCTCCGGGAACGCACCGCAAATTTCCGCACGGCAACAGCCGCTTATTTTTCTTACCACACCTTCCATCATTCCCACTCCACACTCTGTATATGTCCAGCTATGACAAGGGCATCTTCGGTCATTGCAAGAAGCCTCATCCCACTCCCATTTACGGCAAGCCTGCCTCGCGGCAGTCGTATTATCATTCTTTTTTCACCGTAGCTGAGTATTCCACGATGGTTTTCAATGCTGATGCGTTTTCCCGCCGTCACAACAACCCTCTCCGAACCCAACAATATGTCCTCTGGGATATCCAGTGCCTCCGCAAGGTCTTCAATCACCGCCGATATTCGTTTCAAGCCCACACCTCCCGTCTGTTTCAGTATAAACCTATGCACAGTGGCATAGCTTGATAACAATAGGAGGCGGATATTAAATAATGAAGAAAAAGCTTGTAATGTTATTTGCTCTCGCTCTCTTTGCACTTGCACTCACACGCTCTCTTGACGTTCAGGCGGCTGGCAAGGAGGCATTAAAGCTATGTGCGGAGCTTATTATCCCGTCGTTATTCCCCTTTTTTGTTCTCTCACTGCTACTCAACCGTTTGGGCTTGCCGGAAGTTTTATCCACCGCACTTTCTCCCATAGTAGCAAAACTGTTTCATGTCTCCGGTGAGGGTGCGTCCGCGCTCATTATAGGCTTGACAGGCGGTTATCCACTCGGCGCGGCTTATATTGCGGACATGCTTAATACCGGGGTAATAGATAAATGCGAGGGAGAGCGTTTGCTGGCGTTCTGCAACAATTCAGGTCCGGCATTTATAATGGGGGCTGTCGGCTGCGGTGTGTTTTCCTCATCTCGCGTCGGAGTGTTTTTATACATAGTGCATGTTTTCGCCGCCGTGATTACCGGCGTTATAATTCGGTTTATCGCGCATGACAGGACTTGCAGTGTAAAAAGGAAAAAACAACACATACTTCCGTCGGTATCGTTCGGCGACGCATTGACGGAATCTGTCCGTTCTACGGTAACAGCAATTTTGAACGTATGCGGCTTTGTTGTCATTTTCTCCGTGCTTGTCGGCATGTTGGATTCAAACGGAGTATTCTCTCTCGCCGTCGGGCAAATTGCATCTCATACCACATGGGAGTTGAAAGCCACTCGCGCACTTCTGACCGGTTTAATAGAACTTGGAAGTGGAATAGGCGCAATGAGAGGGATTAATCTATCTCGTGGCACACTTTCCCTCGCGGCATTTCTAGTCGGCTGGGGCGGAATATCCGTGCATTTTCAGACAGCCTCGGTCTTGGTAGGGAGCGGTACAAAAGGCGTCCTGCATTTTGCAGGACGCCTGATGAGTGCATTTATCGGCGGTATAATCGCCTATGTATTTTACCCTATTATATTCTGAGAGAAGGATTAGCTACGCAGAGTGTCGGCAAATTTCTCGTAGCGGGCAACGGCGGTTTGGCAAGCAGACTTGTCTTTACCGCGAGTGAGAATATATATCTTTATCTTCGGCTCTGTGCCTGAGGGGCGAATGATGAAATTACAGCCGTCGGCAAGCTCAAAGAAAAGAACGTTCGACCCGGATATCGGTGTCTTGTCGACCTTGCCGAGTCCCGCAACCCATATACTGCCATCGGAATAGTCTCTCAGACGAATGACTTCCTCACCGGCGATCTCCGTGGGTGGCTCGGAACGCAGAGAACTCATGAGAGCCTGCATCTTTTGCAGACCGTCCAGCCCGGGCATGACGAGGTTTATCGTCTTTTCCATGAACCAACCGTACTTTTCATAAAGAGAGCTTATAGCATCGAGCAGGGTCATACCCTTCTTGTGGTAGAACGCCGCCATCTCCGCAACCAGCATTGCCGCCGTAACGGCATCCTTATCGCGGACATAGTCACCGCACATATAGCCATAGCTCTCTTCAAAAGCGAAGATATACTTATAGCTCCCTGCCGCGGTCCACTCGGCAATGCGCTCTGCCATAAACTTAAAGCCCGTGAAAGTGTCTTCGTAGTGAACCCCATTCGCCTCTGCTACGGCACGTACCATAGAGGTCGTGACTATACTTGCAACCGCGCCGGGGTTTTTGGGCATAGTGCCGGTTTCTTTGCGGGCGGAAATGATGTAATCGAGAAGCAATACGCCGAGCTGGTTTCCGGTGATGGTGACATACTCGCCGTCTGCATTGCGTACCATAGTGCCGATACGGTCGGAGTCGGGGTCGGTGCCGATGATGAGGTTGCTGTTCACCTTCTTGGCAAGCTCCACCGCGAGATAAAAGCCCTCGGGGTTTTCAGGGTTCGGGCTTTCGACCGTGGGGAAACTGCCGTCAATCACCATCTGCTCCGGCACGGGATAAAGGTGCTTTATGCCAAGACGCTTGAGAGCCTCGGGAACAAGCTTATACCCACAGCCGTGGAACGGAGTATAGACAATACGCAGATCGTCCGCGACCTCGGAGACAAGTTCCTTATTTATCGCCTGGTCAAGCACACGCTGAAGGAACGCCTCGTCAGTCTCAGCGGACAAAATTTCAATCTTGCCCTCGGCAACGGCGGTGTCAAAATCGCATGACTTGAAGCCGGTGAACACGTCAATGGCCTCCATCTGTTTTGCAATGGCTTCTGCTTTTTGCGGGGGAAGTTGTGCGCCGTCAGACCAATAGACCTTATAGCCGTTATATTCCTTGGGATTGTGGCTTGCGGTAATATTCAAGCCGGCAGTCGTGCCATAATACAGCACTGCAAAGCTCAACTCCGGTGTGGGACGCAGAGCATCGAAAAAGCGGACATGAATGCCGTTTGCCGCCATGACACAGGCGGCTTCCTTGGCAAAATCTTCGCCGTTGAGACGGCAGTCATGCGCGATGGCAATGCCCTTATCCATAGCGTCCTTACCCTCGGATACGATGACATTGGCAAACGCCTGTGTCGCATGGCGAATGATATGAATGTTCATATTATGAAGACCGAGCTTCATTGTGCCGCGCAGACCCGCCGTACCGAATTCAAGGGGCGCGAAAAAGCGATTTTCTATTTCTTTCTCGTCATCACGAATGGAGTTAAGCTCTTCCCATTCCTGCTCACTGAGAGCGGGACTGTCGAGCCAATGCTCATACTCTTCTTTATAGTTCCTCATTGTTTTCCTCCTTGCATAATTCGATTGCATCCTGCAACAGACTTTCGGGGACATATATGTCAGTTCCCTGTCCGCTCATGCCCAAAACAACTCGACCGAAGCCGCCGTCACCCGGATATATACGCAGACATGGAATATTGTACGCTTCAAGCATATTCACTCTCATTATATCGCCAAGGTCATGGTTTTTGCAATTGCACAGCAACACAGGACGTTCCGGCTCTCCGTTTTCGTCCTTAGGCCAGCGGGAAAGAAGCTCCCCGGGTACACTACGGCTCCACTCGGCATCTTGAGACATGTTAAATATAGCTCCTTTCGTTATAGCTGACGAGAGTCGAACAGCCATCGGCTGTCAGCTATAGATCACTTATGATACCTTGAACCCTCGTTTATCTTAAACGCGCGATATATCTGCTCTGCAAGCATTACCCGGGCAAGATGATGCGGAAATGTCATTTCCGACATGCTCAAGCGCATGTCCGCTCGCGCCTTAACGCGCTCATCAAGCCCGAACGAGCCGCCGACTATAAAGCACAGCTTCGGCTTCCCCGAGCCTTCACGCGCCGAGACAAGGCTTGCCAAGCCCTCGCTTTTCATCTGTTTGCCCTCGACGCACATTGCCACAGTATATGCATCGTTCGGTATAGCCTTTAATATCTCCGTGGCTTCCCGGTCGAGTGCGGCGGAAACCTCCTTTTGGCTCGGTGCGTCGGAAAGACGCTGCTCCGCAAGCTCAACGCACTCAAACTTGCAATACGCCTGCAAACGTTTTGCATACTCGGCAAATGCGTCGATATAAAACCGCTCACGCATTTTGCCGACGCATATAAGCTTTACCGACAGCATACCGCGCTCTCCCCTATCATCAATTCCATAAAGCCGACAGCCGGCGCACACAAAAGCTCCGTTTCAAGACCGCTCAACGCCTCACCCACCGCGCCAAGTGCGAGAGCGGGAGTGTTATTCGTGCGGCTGAGATGCCCGAGAACGATGCGCCGTGTCCCGCTTTCGGCAAGAAGCTTTGCAAGCTCGGCGCAGTGTGTGTTGGATAAATGCCCTCTGTCAGAAAGAATGCGCTTTTTCAAAAAAACGGGGTAAGGTCCATCAAGAAGCCTCTGCTCATCGTGGTTTGCCTCTATAAGCACGGTGTTCACACCGGATAATGCGGAAGAAATCTCCTCGGTGACACAACCGGTATCTGTGGCAACGGCAAAGCTTGCCCCAGTGCTACTCAGGCGATAGCCTACGCTTTCATCTGTGTCATGGCTGGTGTGAAATGCGCGGACGCATACACCGCCTATAGAAAACTCATCGCCAACCGGGATTATGTGCATACACACCGCCGCCTCGGGTAGCATTCCGATAAGGCGATTTGCCACGGTATGCGGGGCGTATAGCGGAATATAATTCTTTTTCAGCAGGGTCTTCAAGCCCATAATATGATCAGAGTGCTCATGTGTAATGAGCACTCCGCCGATAGATTCCGTTGATACTCCCGCCTGCGTAAGTGCCGACGCAATTCTGCGAGCGGAAATCCCGGCGTCGATCAATATATTCGTGTTTTCATGCGACACAAGCAAGCAGTTCCCTTCGGAGCTGCTTGCGAAAATACAAATTCTCATCAAGATGCGAATATCACCTTGTCAACCCCCTCGGGTTCGTCGGGGAAAGAAACAATCTCTATATCCGCACCGAGCGAACGAAGCTTGCCGACAAAGTTTTCATAGCCACGCTCGATATAGTGGATATCCTCCACCACGGTTTCGCCGCTTGCACACATACCGGCGATAACCATCGCCGCACCTGCACGCAAATCACACGCCATCACAGGCGCACCGGTGAGCTTCATTCCGCCCTCAAAGACGGCAACGCGCCCATCTACCTGAATCTCCGCGCCCATTTTGCGAAGCTCATTGACATATTTGAATCTGTTATCGTATATTCCCTCGGTGATAACGCTCGTTCCCTCTGCAAGGCAGAGCAGAACACCCATCTGGGGTTGCATATCCGTGGGAAAGCCGGGATAAGGCAGGGTCTTAATATTTGCGCGGCGCAATGAACTCGCACCCTTTACAAGGACAGAATCCTCATACTCCTGAACTATCGTACCGGTCTCACGAAGCTTCGCGCTGATGCATTCAAGATGCTTGGGTATGACGTTCTTGACCAAGACCTCGCCACCTGTAGCGGCAGCGGCAATCATATATGTTCCCGCCTCGATTTGGTCGGGTATAATCGTGTAGCACCCGCCGTGGAGCTTTTCCACTCCGTTAATCTTGACAGTGTCCGTACCCGCACCGCGAACGTCAGCCCCCATGGAGTTGAGGAAGTTGGCAAGGTCGACAATATGCGGCTCTCTCGCCGCATTTTCGATAATGGTTCTTCCCTGTGCGAGAGTGGCGGCGAGAATAATATTCATCGTCGCGCCGACAGAGACCTTGTCAAGATATATTCTCGCGCCGTGGAGTCTGCCACCGACAGCGTCGGCGTAAACAAATCCGTTTTTGACATCTACCTCCGCACCGAGTGCGGTCATGCCCTTGATATGCTGGTCAATCGGACGAACTCCGAAATTACAGCCGCCGGGCATGGTGGTCTTTGCACGCCCGAAACGACCGAGCATCGCACCTATAAGGTAATACGACGCACGAATCTTTCTCATAAGGTCAAAGGGTGCGTCCTGTAAATGAACATCTGTGCAGTCAATATCAACAGTCGACGCGTCGACATAGTTCACACGTGCGCCAAGCTCCGAAAGGATCGTGAGGAGCATATCCGTATCGCTGATCTGCGGAAGATTTTCTATTCTGCATACCCCATCCACCATAAGCGCGGCGGGGATTATCGCAACAGCCGCATTCTTCGCGCCGCTTATATCTATCTCTCCGCGCAATGCAATGCCGCCGTGTATAACGTATTTATCCAAAGTGTGCACCTTCCAAATCTCTTCTAGCCCGCCCCTGAACAGGCTCATACACGCTAGATTCTACCACAGGCATTGTAAAAAGGCAACTCTTTTCTGCTAATCGGAGTTTACAAGCGGTTGTTTTGCCTATAAAATGCATTTTATTGCGTCTTTTTTCGTACAAGTGCAGGAAAAACAAAGGATTATTTGAAATTATGCGTATATTGAGTTATAATATAAAAATGCATTTATATAACCGCAAAGGAACGCGACTATCATGCTTGATCAATTCAACCGCAGTATAGATTACATGCGTATATCAATAACGGATGCATGCAACCTACGCTGTTCATACTGTATGCCGGACGGTGCGGTTTACACCGAAAGCCTCGCACAGCTCACCCACGATGAGTTTATCCGCATTTGCCGCACGGCAACCGCTCTCGGGATTACCAAATACAAAATCACCGGCGGTGAGCCGCTTACCAGGCGCGACTGCGCCGAGCTTATAGCGGATATAAAGGGCATAGGCGGTGTAGAGCAAGTCACGCTGACGACGAACGGGCTTTTGCTTGAGGCAAAGCTTGACGAGCTTATTGCGGCAGGAACAGACAGCGTGAATATAAGCCTCGATACCCTTGACAGTGCGAGATACAGCCGCATCACCGGCGCGTCCCCCGCCGCGCTTGACACCGCGCTGAGCGCACTTGACGCATGCTGTGCCGCCGGGGTAAAGACAAAAATAAACTGTGTTCTGCTTGAGGATAGCTTGGACGAAATAGTTTCTCTCGCCGCACTTGCCGAAACACGGAATGTTGATGTGCGCTTTATTGAGCTTATGCCAATCGGCTTCGGCACACAGTTGAAGAGAACAAGCCCCGATGACGCACTTATAATACTTCGTGACCGCTGGTCAGGGTTGAGGGAAAGCGACGATATACGCGGCAACGGACCTGCTCACTATTATGATTGCAAGGAGCTTATAGGCAAAATAGGCTTCATTGACGCGGTGAGCCACAAGTTTTGCTCATCGTGCAACCGTGTCCGTTTGACCTGTACAGGCAAGCTGAAGCCCTGTCTTTGCTATGGTGAAAGTACGGATTTACTTTCGCTCATTCGCTCGGGTGCGGACGATGACGCGTTGAAAGTTGCTCTTGAAGCCGCCATATTTGCGAAGCCGCGCTCACATTGCTTTGACACAGTGCAAAATATCACGGAAAAACACATGATGAGCCAAATAGGAGGATAATTATAATGGGAACAGTTCTTGCTGTCTGCACAAGCGCACAAAAAGGCACGCAAAAAGCCGATGTGGGTAGCGCGCATTTCACCGCCGACTGGGGCATAGACGGCGACGCACATGCCGGCAAATGGCACCGCCAAGTCAGCCTTTTAAGCGCGGAGAGAATCGACGAATTCAATAAGCGTGGGGCAAATGTAATCCCCGGAGCGTTCGGAGAAAACCTTGTCGTCGAGGGGTATGACTTCAAAACCCTGCCTGTCGGAACGCGGTTTCGCTGTGGTGATGTGCTGTTGGAGTTGACGCAGATAGGCAAGGAATGCCACAGCCACTGCGAAATATTCAAAAAGATGGGTGAATGCATAATGCCCCATGAGGGTGTGTTCACCCGCGTCCTTGAGGGCGGCTCGATCACCGTGGGTGATGAGCTGTGCATCGTGGACGAAAACGGCGAGATAACAGGGTAATAGGTAAAACAAATACCCGATCTCCTTTACACATAAAAAAACCGCTCTTTACAGAGCGGTTTTTTTATACTTTATCTTCAAATGATTATTCAGATAATCCAGTGCTTGGTCGAGGATTTGGAGTATACAATGGTCGGCCTCTATCACGTCGCGGCGGGAGATGGCATCTGTGAGCTGTTCAAACTTCGGCAGACACGCGGAAAGCTCGGCATGATTTGAATAGTGTTCTTTTATCAGCGTTCTGAGCATGATTTCAAAGCTTTTATACACCATGGCATAAGCCTTATTGCCGCTTATTTCGGTGATACACTCATGGTAAAGGTACACCGCCTCTGCCATTTTCTCGTCATCGGCGGCATAGATGGCATCGGTATGTGCGCGGAGGGTTTTCATCGTCTCCGGTGTGAGCTGAAGACACGCCAGACGCGTAGATTCACGCTCTATCAGGATACGAAGCTCCATAAAATCTCTGAAAAGAGCCTCGTCGATATAAGCCGAATCATAGCTCATTATGGCTGAAAGAGTCTCCGGTGTGGCGTTTTTGACGTACTCCGCCACAAATGTACCTTTGCGCGGAATAATACGCAGAAACCCCATGCGTTCAAGATCCAATATTCCCTGATTGACCGAGCCGCGGCTTATGCCTACCTGAAGTGCTAGCTCCCTTTCCGGGGGTAGCCTATCACCGGGTTTAAGCTCACCGGAGAGTATCTTCATTTTTATATCTTCAATAAAGCTAGCTTTAAGATTCTTGCTGTCACTGCCCTGCATGATACGGCATATCCCCCGTGTGTCGATATTTATTTTGTATTTTACATCATAAAACGCCCAAAATCAAGTGTGGTTATTAAATTCAAGCCACTGAGTTAAAAACTTATCCAAGTTGCACAAAATGGGAAAATGATTTTTGTTGATAAAATAACAATCGCCTCTTGCACTTGTGAAAAAAATAGGTTAAAATATACGTGGCTATACCACAGAAACAATCCCACGACCCACAGAACATAAAAACGGAGGATGTATTATGCAAAAATACGA
>CAZBYU010000024.1:0-11993 GCA_964496235.1 uncultured Oscillospiraceae bacterium
GAGCGTCCGCCTCACACGCGGAAGGTCGACGGTTCGAGTCCGCCACTCTCCACCATGAAAAGCACCGACTTTTGTCGGTGCTTTTTTTGATGCAACAAAGCTCTATGTGATTTGTGAAATATTGCTTTCTTATGTGTAATACGTTCCAATGTGTGAAATGGTCGATGGCGTGAACGCGATAGTGTTTTAATGTATAAAAGCACATAAATGTTTTGTCTGCGTAGCATGTATCGGCATTGAAACAAGTACCCGCTCTACGGTAAATCTATTTATAATGAGTAAAAAAGAGTCGGCTCTTGAATAAGACCGACGCTTTTTGAATCACTCGAAACTATTCATCTTGCGTTGTGACCGCCTATCTGACCGTTGCGCTCAAGCGTTTTTGCGCCCTCCATCAGATTTATACCCTTGAAAATCGCATTTTTGCCGTATTTGTCCTTCACTTTTACAATAGTTCGTTGTAATCTGCGCTCTTTTTCTATCCTATCCACGTCCGTGAACATGTCATACTGCACGTTTCCTTCGCCCGTGAGCCGACCGAAGCATACGTTCAGCCGGAAGACGTCGCCCTTTTGTGCGGCAATGCGGTCATAAAGCGTGCCGGTGTACTCAAGGATCTTTTTTGTTGAGCTTGTCGGCGGGGTGAGGGATATGGTTCCGTGTGCGGGCGGTATCTCGGCGGAGTAGGAATAGCCCAGAGAAAGCTCTATACAGCCAGACGCAACGCCGTTTTTCACAAGGTCAAGACTCAAAAGCTCCGCCATCTCCAGCACCAGCAGCTTAGCTCCATCGCGGTCATACCCCGAGTGCAGAACCTGACCTGAGGATAGAGAGCGGCTTTTCGGCGTATATGACTTGATGTCCGCAAGTGTTACGCTCTCACGCCCCCACGCATGGTCTATCAGCAACTGCGCGTCAACGCCGAAGGCTTTGTATAAAATAGCCTCGTCCGCGTGTGCAAGCTCGCGCATTGTGCGTATTCCCATGCGCGCCAGACGGTTTACAGTTCCCGCGCCTATGCTCCAGATGTCCGTCATCGGCAGATGATCCCACAAAAGCTCACGATAGCTCTCCTCCGTCAGCTCGCCGATAAATTCCGGCGAACGCTTGGAAATCACGTCGAGCGCGACCTTGGCGAGATATATGTTTTCGCCTATCCCGCATGTGGCGGTTATCCCGGTCTCGTTGAAAACATCGCTCATTACGGCGCGGGCAAAGCCACGCGGAGAAAGCCCGCGAGCCTTCATATATGCCGTCGCGTCCATAAAAATCTCGTCTATCGAGTATATGTGAATGTCCTCCGCCGCGGCGTAGCGAAGATAAATGCCGTATATATGCGCCGAGTAGTCCATATATAATTGCATGCGCGGCGGAGCGAGAATATAGTCTATCCCCTTGGGAAGCTCATAAACCCGCCCGCGGCTTTTCGCGCCCTGTGCCTTTATTGCGGGCGTCGCCGCAAGGCATATCGTCCTCTCGCCGCGTGTGGGGTCTGCCACAACAAGGCTCGTCGTGAATGGGTCAAGCCCACGCTCCACGCACTCCACCGACGCGAAAAACGACTTCAAATCAAAGCACATATATGTCTTGCCTTTATTCATCGCACTGTCCTAAAAAGATATTTCGCACTTATTATATATCTTATTAAGAAATATTTCAATAGCAAATTATCCGAATCTGATAAGCCGCAAATCGCGGATTGACAAGAAATGCGTGGGGTGATAACATATAACAATTAGCAAAAAGAACCGATGAAAAACGGTCTTATTCGAGGAGAGGTATAACGAGATGTCTGTTTTTGATGAATATCGCGCTAAGCTGAAAACGGCGGATGAGGCTGTTAAAATAGTGAAAAGCGGAGACTGGGTGGACTATACGTCCAACAACGGCTTCCCGAAAACGCTTGATGAGGCACTGTCCCGCCGCCGTGACGAGCTGAAAAATGTCAAGGTTCGCGGCAATCTAATATACGGTCCTGTGCGCGTGGCGGAATGCGATCCCACGTTTGAGCATTTTGTGTACAATACATGGTTCTGCTCGGCGTATGAGCGGCACCTGGTGGATAAGCACCTTGCCTTCTTCACGCCCATGGACTTTAGGAACCTCGGCGCATACTATGAAAATTATCTCACGGTAAATGTCGCCATGCTCTCGGTTACGCCGATGAATGACAAGGGATATTTCAGCCGAGCCTGCTGTCAGGGTACGCCGAAAGCCATTTTGAAAAAGGCGGATTACGTCATTGTCGAGGTCAATGACTCACTTCCGTGGGTTTGCGGTGATGAGGACAGCTATGTGCATATTTCCGAGGTCGATGCCGTGGTGGAGACGGGCGGCTATCCGATATTTGATGTGAAAGCCCCACCTCCTACGGAAACGGAGATGTGTATTGCGGAAAACATCATGCCGTTTATCAAAAACGGTTCTACCGTCCAGCTCGGTATAGGCGGGCTTCCGAATGCATTGGGTGAGCTTATCGCGCAAAGCGATTTGAAAGACCTCGGCATGCACACAGAGCTTGCCTCAGACGGCTACCTTGCTATGTACAAGGCGGGCAAGCTCACAAACCGTTGCAAGTCACTCCACCCCGGAAAAAGCGTCGGCGCACTCTTTACCGGAAGCCGCGAGTTTTACGATTGGGTGGATCACAACGAAAGCTTCCTCGGTCTGCCGCTCAGCTATGTCAATGATCCGCACGTCATCGCACAAAACGACAACATGATCTCCATAAACGGCTGTCTGAACGTGGACTTGTACGGACAGGTCAACTCCGAAAGCTCCGGCATGCGCCAGATAAGCGGTACGGGCGGTCAGCTTGACTTTGTGACCGGCGCGGTACACGCCAAGGGCGGCAAGGCGTTTTTGTGCCTTCCGTCTACGTACACGGATAAATCCGGTCAGCGCGTTTCGCGCATTGTGCCGCACTTTTTTGCCGACGTGATAACCACGCCGCGTAGCATGGTGCATTATATCGTCACGGAGTACGGCGCGGTGAACCTCGCGGGGCTTAGCGCGTGGCAACGTGCGGACGCACTTGTTTCCGTGGCACACCCGGATTTCCGCGCCTCGCTTATTGCCGAGGCTGAGAAACAGCATATTTGGCTTCCGTCAAACAAGAGGTAAAGGCTTATGTATATAGATAATAATCTTCACTCCGGTCGTCCGGAGGATAAACGCATAGAAAAGGAAGAACGTTGCTACGCCCTGCTTGATGGGCTTTCCGTGGAATATTCCCGCGTTGACCATGACTATGCCGACCATATTGAGGATTGCCACGAGATAGAAAAAGTTCTCGGCTGTGAGATATGCAAGAATCTGCTCCTCACAAACCGCCAGCAGACCGAGCTTTATCTCCTGCTCATGCCGGGGGACAAGCCCTTCAAAACCAAAATCCTCTCCAAGCAAATCGGCACGGCGCGCCTTTCCTTTGCCACGCCCGAACAGATGCTCGCCGCCCTTGATATCACGCCCGGCTCTGTCAGCGTGCTGGGGCTGATGAATGATGGGGATAACGCCGTGCACCTGCTCATTGACCGCGACCTTTTGCGCAATGAGTATTTCGGCTGTCACCCGTGCATAAACAGCTCCTCCCTCAAGATAAAAACCGCCGACGTCATCGAGCGCGTCATCCCCGCCATGCACCACGCGGCGGCATACGTCGACCTGCCTTGGCAGCTTGACGACTGATAAATCACCCCGCCCCGGCATAGTATTGATACCGGGAGGTGCTGCACTATGCCTTATGAACAGCCATACGAACATGAAACCGCGCCCCGGCGCGACCATGCCGTCGCCATGGAAAACCGCGCGCGCATGACGCTCACCGGCGTGGAGGACGTGTCCGGCTTTGATGAAAACACCGTCGTGCTCACCACGAGCATGGGCGAGCTGACCATCAGGGGCGAGGCGCTGCACGTTGAGCGCATTGACCTTGACCTCGGCTGCTTGGAGCTTGACGGGCATATCCGCGAGCTGAGCTATGACGAGGCAGCAGAGCGCTTGCCGCTTCTCGCGCGGCTGTTCGGCTGATGGAGCAGGCGGTTGCGTTGCAGGGTGTTCGCCTTGCGCTTGCCTTTGTTTTGGGTGCGGCGCTCGGCGTGTGCTATGATTTCGTCCGCCCACTCCGCCGCCGAAGCGGGCGGGGCGGCGCGGCGGCGCTGGATGTGGCGTTCGCGCTCGTGTCCGGGCTTGCGGCCTTTGCCTTTGCCATGGGCGCGGGGAGCGGGAAAATGGGCCTGTGGGAGCTTGCCGCGTCGCTTCTCGGCTTCGCCGGGTATATGCACACTCTCAGCGACGCGGTTTATGCCGTGACGGACGGCTTATTCTCCGCTGTTGTCCGCCTCGGCGCATGCAGTGAAAAAATTATAAAAAAATTCGCACAAACAACAAAATTTCTCTTTCAAAAAGCGCGAAAATGAATTATATTAAATGTGAGGGATTACACCGCGTGTGATGCTCTCGGGAAAGAGGAATTAATGAATATTCGTTTTTCGCTTTTTCATCTGGCGGCGGTTGCGTTGCTGGTTTATTCTCTGGTCGTGTTTTGCTCCTCGCTCAATGATGTCTACCGTGCGGAAATCGCCGTGGCGGAGCTTGAGCGGGAGTATGAACGTGTGCTGGAGGAAAATCATGCACTCAACACACGCTATGAAAAGGTGAAAAGCGGCGAGATCATGGAATCACTTGTGCGCGAACGCTTGGGGCTGGTGAAGCCCGGCGAGAAAATTTTTTATTTTATACAATCCGACGGTGAAGCTGATTCACCGATCGGGGAAGAGAGTGTTGCATGCAAATATCTGTCGGAGCCGTAGTAGACGGTAAGGTTACGGGCATCACGAAGTTCGGCGCGTTCGTCGCCATTGAGGGCGGCGGAAGCGGCTTAGTCCACATCTCGGAAGTTGCAAACACCTATGTCAATGATATTTCCGACTATCTCACCGTCGGTCAGGCTGTAAAGGTGCGTGTTTTGAGTATCGGTGATGGGGGGAAGATAAACCTCTCCCTAAAACGCGCGGCGGAGGGCTCGGGTACGTCCTCCGGTACATCGCACCTTATGGGGAACGCTCGCCCTGCAAACATTAAACGCGCAGACGCGGCGAATAATACAGAGGTGCCTGCCGACAAGGCTTTTGAGGACAGGCTCAAAAAGTTTATGCAGGAATCCGACAGCCGCATTTCCGACAATCGCATGTACTCCGAACACCGTGAGCGTCGGCGCAGAAAATGATTCTTTGTTTATAATTGCTTTATATAAATAACTCATACGAAAGGAAGCATATTAAAATGTCCGACTGGAAAGAGATATATCAAGCTAAGCTTACAACCATGACCGAGGCCGCAAGCAGAGTCCAAAGCGGATGGATGATCGGCATGGACGCGGCGGCGGCTCACCCCGCCTCGCTCGTGACTGCCATCGCCGCCCGTGCCAAGGCAGGAGAGATAGACACCGTCAAAATCGACTCGCTTTTGGACGTTTACCCGCTTGAATGCTATGCAGACCCCGAGCTTGCCGGAAAATTCACCGGGCTTTCTTGGTTTGCCAGTAACGGTGCGCGTAAGGCGATAAATGGTGGCTGGGCGGACTTCATTCCGAACTTCTACCGCGATATCCCCGGCGATATCCGTTCACTTTATGACTTTGACGTGTTTATCACCGAGGTTTCTCCTATGGATAAGCACGGCTATTTCAGCCTTGCGACCGTCGCGTCGCTGAGCGAGGCGAGCATAGACAAGGCAAAGCGTATCTTCGTCGTTGTCAACGACCGCCAGCCTCGTGCCGTATGCGGCTTACAGGTGCATGTCAGCCAGGTCGATGCCATAATCGAGGATAATCACGAACTTCCCGTGCTACCCCCTGTGACGCTTGACGATGTCAGCGTCACCATCGGAAACCTCATTGCAGAGCAGATCCCGGACGGCGCGTGCATTCAGCTCGGCATCGGTGCTATCCCCGATGCCACCGGTATGGCACTTAAAGCAAAGCATGACCTCGGCATTCATACAGAGATGTTCACCGATTCCATGGTTGAGCTTATCGAGTGTGGTGCCGTCAACAACAGCAAAAAGCAGATCCACCGCGGTCAGTCTGTCACGACCTTCGCATTCGGCTCAAAGCGTATTTATGATTATATCGACGATAACCCCGGCATTGCCATCATGCCGGTCGACTATGTCAATGACCCCGCCACCATCTGCAAGAATGACAATATGATTTCCATCAATGCCGCCGTCGAGGTTGACCTTTTGGGACAGGTCTGTGCAGAGACCATCGGCACAAAGCACCTTTCCGGCACAGGTGGTCAGCTTGACTTTGTCCGTGGTGCATGCCAGTCTAAGGGCGGCAAGAGCTTTATTGCCTTTGCCTCCACTGCGAAAAACGGCACAATAAGCAAGATTCAGCCGATTCTCACTCCCGGCGCGGCAGTCACCACCGGCAAGAACGATGTTGACTATATCGTCACCGAGTACGGCATTGCGAAGCTTCGCGGTCTGCCGCTGTCGCAGAGGGTCAAAAACCTCATTGCCATCGCGCACCCGAATTTCCGAGACGAACTCAGCTTCGAGGCGAAAAAGCGCGGCATGATGATTTGAGAGGAACGCTGATTTGGCAAGAGTAACAGAGTTTTATAAAGGACGAAAAAAGAAACGAAATTACGCGCTTGTTCCCTCGGCGATTTTGCTCGGCGTTATCATGCTCATCGTCGTGCTGTTTTACGGCATGCAAAAATACGCTGTCATTACCAAAGACGGCGTAAATGTCGAGCTACCCATACTCTCCGACGGTAAAACTACCATCGACAGCTTGGGCAACGAGGTGCGCGTTTTCGACAGGGTGGATACGGAGCTTGTATATGACCAGCCGGATTACTCCTATATTAAGGCAACGGCGGGGTCAAGCGTGCCGGAGTTTCGCGCAATTTTCGTTCCGTATACCGATGTAAACGCCGAGAAGCTCGGCGAATATACGGCGCGTTTGAAGTCCGGTAACGGTCTCGTGCTTGAGATGAAGCCGCGTTCGGGTCAGCTTTTGTGGGATTCTCAGTCGGAAATGGCACTCAGCTACGGGTTGACCGTTCCTACCGAGCAAACGGCGGCTATGCCCGCACTCATCACACAGCTTAAAGAGGAGAATAAGGGCATTTACCTCGCCGCGCAGATAAGCTGTTGCATAGATGAGCTTTTTGCCTCCCGCAGTACCACCGTCACGCTCCGCCGTGCCGACAATAACGCCAACTATATTGACGATAATGGCACGTGGCTCGACCCATATAATATCTCCGTCCGCAATTACGCCGCCGAGCTTGCACAGGAGCTTTTTGATATGGGCTTTGACGAGGTAATACTTGCAGACGTGGCACACCCGGTCTTTTCCGAGCCTACCGAGCTTATCTATACACGCACCTTATCCACTTCTCCCAGTACAGCCACGGCGGTATGCGGTTTCGCTATCTATGTCGCAAACCAGCTTCAAGATAGGGAGGGGCTATTGTCAATATATTGCGACACAAAACCCGCCCTGGTGAAGACCGATGACAATGGGCAGGACGCGAGGCTTTTCATGAAGCTTTATGACCGCGTGTATCTCAAAACGGATAAGTATGCGTACCCTTATAATGTCGACGATATCAAGGCAAACGTCACTGTCGGCAAGATCAATGATCGCCTTATCCCCGTTGTCGAGAACTATCTTCCCGAGAACACCTCGTGGGTTCTCGTCGATGTCGCGGAAGAGAAAGAAGATTGAAACAAAGCAAAGGCGACAATAACGTATATACATAAAACAGGCGGACACATCTGTGTCCGCCTGTTTTAATTTTTTTTACAAGGTTTTTACTTTGTGCCGAAGATACGGTCACCGGCATCGCCGAGACCGGGAACGATGTAACCGTGGTCATTGAGGTGGTCATCGAGAGCGGCAACAAAGATGTCGACATCGGGGTGATCCTTCTGCATGCGCTCAACACCCTCGGGTGCGCCGATGATGCTCATGAGCTTGATGTGCTGTGCGCCGGCTTCCTTGAGGAAAGTGATCGCCGCGGAGGCAGAGCCGCCAGTGGCGAGCATCGGGTCGACGACGATGACATCACGCTCGCGTATGTCTGCGGGCATCTTGAAGTAATACTTGACAGGCTCAAGGGTCTCGGGATCGCGGAACAGACCTATGTGTCCGACCTTGACATTGGGCATCATGCTGACCATGCCGTCCACCATGCCGAGACCTGCGCGGAGTATAGGCACGATAGCCAGCTTCTTGCCCGCAATGCGGCGGCACTTGGCAACTGCAACAGGGGTCTTGACATCGACTTCCTCCAGCGGCAGATCGCGCGTGGACTCATAGCACATCAGCATTGCAATTTCGGAGACTATCTCACGAAATTCCTTGACGCTGGTCTTCTCATCGCGCAGGATGGACAGCTTGTGCTGGATAAGGGGATGGTCGAATACGCAAAGTTTGCTCATGTTCACGTTCTCCTTTATATAAAATAAAATGCTAAACTTATTTGTTCTCGCTCTCACGTGCGAGACGCTCCTGACGTTCGCGTTCCGCTTGTGAGAGACGAAGGTATACCGGCAACAGGTCATCCGCCGTGCCAAGGGGCTTGTCAAGTGCGGCCATTGCCACGCCGAACGCGTCCTGCCATACAAGGTTTTCCGGCGCGACCGAACAGGGGATACCCGCCTCGTCGAAAAAGCTCTTGGTTATTGCCGTGCCGTCACCGACTATGAACACACTCTCGCCGAGTGCATTTACCTCGTCGGCAAGCTCAGACAGTGCGATGGCTCTGTCCTCGCTCACACGCACCGGACGGTCGTTTTCTATCTTAAAAATCGCGTTGTAAACCTGATTTCGCCGCGCGTCCATCACACAGCAGATATACCCGCCGTGTGAAACACCGTGCCACGCCATGGCCTCGAGTGTCGACACGCCGATACACGGCTTCTCCACCGCCCATGCAAGACCCTTCACTGCGGATACCCCTATCCGTATCCCGGTGAACGACCCCGGTCCATGCGCCACGGCAAGTGCGTCAACGTCAGCAAGCGTCATCTCCGCGTTTTTCAGCATGTCCTCTGCCATGGGGAGCAGGGTGCGACTGTGTGTGAGGGCACTGCACTGTGTGTACTGCGATACAAGTGCGCTGTCGCGCACAAGTGCCACGGACGCGGCTTTTGCCGAAGATTCAAACGAAAGTATCAGCATTTCGCACCCTCCTCTATCGTTATTTTCCTCTGCACATCGCCGAGCTTGTCTATACGCACAATTATTTCATCACCGAAAAATGCGTCCTGTACGTTCTCGCTCCACTCCACGGCGCATACCGCACCGCGCTTGAGATAATCCTCCCATCCGATGTCGAACAGCTCTTCCGCGTCCGACAGGCGGTACATGTCAAAATGGATAAGCTCGCGCTTTCCCAGATATTCGTTTACAATGGTGAATGTCGGGCTGGACACACGGCAGTCAAGCCCCATGCCACGTGCCATTCCGCGCACGAACGCGGTCTTGCCCGCGCCGAGATCTCCGTACATCGCCACGACTGCGCCTCCGGAAAGCCCCTCGGCAAAGCGTGCGCCTATCTCCTCGGTCTCGTGTTCGCTGTTGGAAATAAATTCTGCCATCTCACACTCCGAATTTGTTTCTAAATTCGTAATATTATACACCGTCAGCTCCATTGCGTAAAGTGCAATTATGTGCTAAAATACACTTTACGAGCGGCGCGTTTTTTGGTGATATCCTATTCAACGTGCCGAAAAAAGGATTTTTGTCGCGCTTACGTGTGCCGAGCTTGCGGCGCATTTGCGGCGTTGTGTTTTGAATAGGCGGTGTTATTATAAAGAATTTTAAGAAATATATCAAAATCTTTTTTCAGCGGGCGGATATTTTCCTGCTCGTAATGTGTATCATCTGCTCGATTTTCGGTATAGTTGCAATTGAAAAGGCCGTTACCGGCATGGCTGAGGGCGGCTGGGCAGGTATGGAAAACCCGACGAAGTTTATCATTGTTCAGGTGTTTTCTATGTTTCTCGGTATAGGCATGTTCGTGTTCTTCACGGTCATCGACTCCGACCTTTTGGGTGAGCAGTGGAAGGCTCTGTGCGTTATCAACGTTTTGCTCATTGTGGCTCTCGTCATACTCGGTCAGGACGACGGCACAGGTAATAAGAGCTGGATTCGTTTTGCCGGCATCGGCATTCAGCCCTCCGAGGTTATAAAAGTTTTGTACATTATCGTTTCCGCAAAGCAGATGACCTATCTGAAAGAGTATAAGGACATTGACTCTTTTCTATCCGTCGTGCAGATGGCGGGACACTTTGTCATAGTGTTCGGTATGATAGTCGTCGTCTCCGGTGACTTGGGAAGTGCGGGTATACTCATTGCCGTTTTCCTTGTCATGTTCTTTGTGCTGGGCGTTCGGCTTTATTGGTTTGCCCTCGGCGGCGCGGCTGTCGCGGCGGTTATCCCGCTTTTGTGGACGTACTTTTTGAAGGATTATCAAAAACAGCGTCTTGTTGCCCCCTATGACCCCTCTGTCGACCCGGACGGCTGGGGCATAACATGGCAGACTACGCAAAGTAAGCTCACTCTCGCCTCCGGGCGTCTCACGGGCGTTGAAGAGGGGCATCGCGCCTCTGTCTTTACAGGAAAACACACGGACTTCATTTTCTCCTGCATCGGCGAAAACTGGGGCATGATCGGCTGTATTGCCGTCATTATCCTGCTGACTATAATTATTGTTCATTGCGCGTATATCGGGCTTCACGCGGGGCGTACCTTTGACATGCTCGTCTGCATGGGTGTTACCGCCGCCGTTGCCTTCCAGACCTTTATCAACATAGGCATGAACGTCGGCATAACTCCTGTTATCGGTATCACGCTTCCGTTTTTCAGCTACGGCGGCTCGTCAATGGTTACAATGTTCGGTGCAATGGGGCTTGTCTCGGGTACAAAATTCAAGCCTAAGCCGGAACATGGCTCACTTTTGTATTAAACATCGTCATATATCGGAAAATCCCTCGGAGAACTCTCCAAGGGATTTTTATATCAAAATGTTTCGGCGTAGTTACCTGCAACATGACCGGCGAGAATTTCATAATACTGCGCGTAGGTCAGTGCAAAGTAAGGCGTGGTGAATATGCTGACGCACCAGCCGATTGCGGCGAGGGACGAGAGAATCGACCAGCCTATAAAGCTCAGATCAAGCCAAAACAGCTCGGCTTTATGACCCTTCATCATGCGCTTGCTCTCACGGATACAATCCATCACGGACATTTCCGGGTGGTCGATGAGAATGTACAGTGCCATGCGGTATCTGTATGCGGCAATTATACCGGGAATAACAAAAAGCGATGACCAAAGCGTCGTGAATATCCATTTGAGTATTTCAAGCCACAAAACGCGCCCGAATATACCGAAAGCGTCAAGCAGGTTGCCGAAGCATGCACCCGTGCCGCGCACGGTGTTGAGAATGAATATGGTGAACCCGGCGGATACGATGCAAGATGCGATCTGCAGTGCCGCGTCGATTATGTAAGAGGTGGCGGGCGGCATATAATCGGTGATGTAGCTCATGGCATAATCGTAATTGCCGTTTTCCATGTGTACAAGAATCTGTTCAAGATCCTGTTGTGTAAGGCTGAGTCCGAGAAGCCTTGCAGACAAAAGCGAGAACAGCAACGACACTGCGAGAAAAATAAGTGTCACTCTGATGGGTGACGGTGTCGCCGTACTCAGCATGCCCTTTGCTCTGCGCTTTAGCTCTACGCGATCTATCCTCATTATTACGCACTTCCTTTAGATATCTCCGACAGTACAACCTGTGCTTGTCGGTGTTTTTCTTCGTTTTTGATTTTATCATCTGCTCCTTGTATTGTAAAGTGAAAAATACAAATACGTGAAAAAACGACTTGACAAGCTTGTTGCGGAATGCTATTATAATCAAGCGTTCCAGAGATGCGCGAGTGGTGGAATTGGCAGACTCGCTAGATTCAGG
>CAZBYU010000025.1:0-11466 GCA_964496235.1 uncultured Oscillospiraceae bacterium
AGTTGTAGGAGACCGGCAGCCGTGTACCCTCTTTTTCTATTTGGTGAAAGTGTGTTCTCAGTTGATAGAATCTGTGTAATATTCAAACGCCTCCGCACCGGTGAAGCCCTCATGCACCACCTTGCGTATCGCGTTCATCATCTCGACCGGGTGTTCGCTCTGGAACACGTTTCTGCCCATGTCCACGCCGTGTGCGCCGCGCACTATCGCCTGATACGCCATCTCCAGCGCGTCGCGCTCCGGTAGCTTTTTGCCGCCGGCAATGACAATGGGTACGGGACACGCCGCTACGACATTCTCAAAGTCCTCGCAATAATAGGTCTTGACGAAGCTTGCACCCAGCTCTGCCAAAATGCGCGTGGCAAGAGAGAAATACTTCGGAGTGCGCTCCATCTCCTTGCCGACGGCGGTCACGCCCAGAATAGGCACACCGTACTTATACCCCGCGTCTGCCGCACGGCAGAGAGACTCGAGAGAATCGCGCTCGCCCGCGCCGCCGACAAAGCACTGTATGGCAAGGGCGGTGGCGTTCATACGAAGTGCGTCCTCCATGTCAAAGGCAAGCCCGGAGCCGACGGACATATCCTCGAACAAAACCGAGGTGTCATGCGTGGCACGAAGACAGATCGCCTTGTCGAGTGTGGGCGGGATACAGCTTCTTATCGCGCCGCGAGTACCCATGAGGACATCGGCATGCTCGCAAAGAGGTGCGATGGTGACATCGAGGCGTTCCAACCCTGCGGTCGCGCCCATGATATAGCCGTGGTCAAAGGCGAGCATAACGGTGTTGCCGGACTTGGGGTCGAAAATGCGGGAGAGACGGTTTTTCATGCCCCAGTCGGTGTTGCCCAGACCCTTGGAGAAAAAGCCGGTGTCAATGGGCGGAGTATCGAGATAATAGTTATGCGCGGCTTTGTTTCCGATTCCGTCTGCCATGGCTTACTCCTTGAAGAATACCGGGGTGTGTACAGGGGTGTTCCAGAGAGCGAGAGTCTCGTCATCCCACTTGGCGATGTTCATCTGGAAACCGCCGGCTTCCTGAACGGTCAGAATTTCACCGACCATGTTCGCCACGACCTCGACACCCTTGCCCTTGAGGAACTCTACGGTGTCCTTATAAAGAACCAGCATCTCCATCATCGTCGTCGCGCCGCAACCGTTTATCATCACAAATGCCTTGTCACCCGCGACAAGACCGAGCTTTGCGGAAAGAGCCTCTGCCACGGTGGCAACGGTGTCCTTGGAGGAGAGCATCGGCACGCGTATTCCGCCGCCCTCACCGTGCTGACCTGCGCCGATCTCCATGAGGTCGGTTTCGCCGAGGTCACCGAAGGACATGCCGTTTTGCGGGTGCGTTGCGTCAGTGACTTTGACGGTGACGGATGCCATGTTGTCGGCATACTTCTGTGCAATGTCCGCGACCTCATCGAGCGTTTTGCCCGCACGTGCCGCGGCGGCGGCAACGTGGTACATCGCAACCGCACCGGCAAGACCGCGCTTGTTATCCTCGCCGTTGGGGTCGTACTGTATCTCTTCGCCGGTAACGACCTGACGCACGTTCATGCCGGCCTTCTTTGCCAGCTTCATCGCCTGCTTGCCCGCAAGCTGGTCGCCGGCATAGTTGAGCGTGAGCAGAAGGACACCGTGACCCTTATCTGCCTTTTGCAGAGCCTCGAAAACGAGCTGACCGGAGGGTGCGGCGAAGATATCGCCGACCGCCTGAATGTCAAGCGCACCCTTGCCGACGTAGCCCGCCTGTGCGGGTTCGTGACCCGAGCCGCCGTAGGTGACGATGGTGACGCGATCTGCGTTTTCAAGATCCTTGCTGATTACGAGATGTCCGTCTACGTCGAGAATGTCGCCGTAGGCAAGACCCATGCCGACGAGTTCTTCATCGGTTATGGTTTCCGGTGCGTTGATAAACTTTTTCATGTATTAAGCCTCCTTGATTTATCTTGTTCGCTCCCGCCGTGTGCCGGGGGCGTGATTTACTGCGTTACTTTGCAAGACCCACGAAGAATTTCGACATCGACACCGCACCCGCGTCCGGTGTGCCTATCGTCTTTGTGCCATAGCTTTTCGCCCTGCCGAACTTGGAGACAAAGTTGCGGGAGTTTTCAGCACCATTCACTGCGGCGTTCGCCGCGAGAGTGAAAAGCTCCGCCTCGTTATCCCCGGCATAGGCGGATATGGCCTCACTTGCGGGAATGAGCGCGTCCATCATCGTCTTGTCGCCCACCTTCGCGCCCGACATGTCGTCAAGCTCCTCCAGCGCGTGGGCGAAAATCTCTTTCAGCCCTGCGACGTCGACCTCACCCGCATCCGGTGCGACCTCGGCCATGCCGTCAAGCCAGGTGTTCCACAGCGGCACCGCACTACCGCCGTTGAGGCACATCACCGCGTCCGCTGCCGCCTCAAACATGCTCTGAATGCTACCCTCGGCGTTCTCTGTCGCCGCCGCGTCGATGGCGGCACATATTTTGTGCATGGTCAGCCCGTGATCCGCGTCCCCAAAGTGAGAATCTATCTCCGTCAGCTCCGCTTCGGCGGCGATGACCTCCGCGCATGCGTTTTTCAGCCGTTCGAGCAATTCTTCAACTGTCATTTGTAAGACCTCCTTATTAACAAATGTCAGGAAACGATTAAAATTTATGTTATAATGCTAACATGTGTTTGATAATGTGTCAACAACTTATTAAGACGTGTAAAAAACTTTGGCTAATCGCAACAAAAACAAAAGACGGTTTTTGTATGGATTAGCCAAGTATAATCATATAAGCTCCGCCACACGTGCGGCGAGAGAGAAGGGGAGCATAACAGTGTCGGCAATGCCGAGACGGAGACAGCCTGCCACAGCCTCGGGCTTTACGTGGCACGAGCAGAGAACCGTGAGGCGGGTATTACGCAAAAGCTCTTGAGGGATTTGAAGCGCGGTCTCCTCCACAGGCTGAATAATGCGACCGTTGACATCGAAATAATATGCCAGTATACGCCCCACGGCGCGTTGCCCGGTGAGACGGTTGCCGTAAAACGACTGGACACCGAGGTCGGGGTACGACGGGAAGTTGGACAGCGACACCACGGCGGACTCCATCGACGCCCATTCGCGCTCAATGAGCGTGTACGGCTCGGTGCGCTTGGTAAGCTCAAGGTCGGCGTTTGAGTCGAGCAGAGCGGGGATATATAAAAAGGTCGGTCGTTTGCCGGATTTGAGCGCGAGGACGCGGACAAGCTCATTGGTGTGGTAGCTGCGAATGACGGAGTTTATCCCGCCGACGAGCGGGAAGATGCGCCCCTCGCCCTTTTTCACGTCCGGCAGGGTCTCCGCGTAGCCGACCATCTTATCGAGCATCGACCCCCAGCCCACGCCGAGTGAACACGCGTCGTTTTCGCGCGAAAACAGCTCCTTGTACGCTCTTTCGGCGAGTGCGCGGTTGGTGTTGTCACCGATGTCCTCATCAGGCACGATTATCACGCGCGCAACTCCGAAGCCCTGCGTCAGCTTCTGCGTCAGCACGTCCTCCGTCACGCGGATATCGTTCACCGTTATCGTCACGATGCCGCACTCACGCGCCTCATTGAGAAGAACACTCACAAGCGGACGCGACACGCCCAGTGCTGCCGCGACCTCGCTTTGCGTCTTATTCTGCTCATAATACATGCGTGCGGCCTGCAACAAACGCTCTATCTTCTTATCCGTCGATATCATGCCCTCTGCCTCCGAACATTTGCAAACGGAAGGTGATAGCCCTCCGTCTCTTGTGCTTATAATACTGCAATTGCGATAACATCATATCGGCTTTTTTAACATTTGTCAAGTGCGTGGGGAGATACGCATAAGCGGCACGAATATCATTGTGTGGGTGGGAGAAGGATAACTGTACGTAACTGTACGAATATGAAAAAAACCGCCGGGCTTATGCCCGGCGGGTAAGGTAAAGAATTAAGAAGGGACTGTTACTTGGTTTTGACGTATTCGTTCATCGGGTGAACCATGTACTCATTGTACGGGAAGCGGTCAGTGGTGACGTAGCCTGCGGGGGCATCGATGAGCTGAGGAATGCGATTTACGAGCGTGGCGCAGGTAAGCTCCACGGTTGCGGGCTGGTTGACGACGCAGGTGGTCTCCGGTTCGCCGTAAAGCGTCCAGACATTTTGGTCTATCTCGTCGGGATTATAGATCTTGCCGACGCACTCGGTCTCGAGGGTGATGCCTTCCTCGGTGGTGGTGGTGACAATGGCGCGCATACCGGTGGCGTCACCTGCCTTGACGACCATGCCGAGCGTGTCGCTCTTTAGGTCGACCGCGTCAATGCAGGGAATGCATTTTTGCGTCTGGGAGGTGATGTGTAAGCCCATCTTGCTGGCGAGCCAGCCGTTCTGATTCCACATGTAGGAGGGGACGTACTTGCCGCTTTCGACAAGCTCTTTCATCTCGTCGGACGGAGTCTCGTTGTAGCATCCGATGGTCTTGTTAAACTCGTCCACGGTCAAGCCCGCACCGTGACCCTCGGCAAGCGCGATGCCGTAGTCCTCAACATTGTACCAGCTGCTGCCGACGATCTTGGTGATCTTGTGGGAGGAACCGGCGAGGTTTGTCACCATAGTACCCCAGTAAAGGTCGCAGTAGCCGACACCGGTGAGGGTGCAGTTGCCCTCTTTGGCAAGCGCGTCGAGCTTGGCGGTGAGAGCGGGGGAGGAGTTCCATGGGTAGAGAGCCTCCTCGCAGGTGGTGATGGCGTTGACACCGTGCTTTGCACAGACGGTGAATATATCTTCAAGCTCGGCCACGGTACTGCGTGTGGCGATTATACAGACATCGGGCTTCAGCTCGCCCATACGCGCGTCTACGGTCGCGCTGTCCTCTACGACTACGCCAACTGTGGGGTAGCCGTTGCCTATGATCTCGGCGACGTCCTTGCCGATGTGGCTCTTGTTGCGGCAGAATGCGCCCACAAGCTCACCGCCGTGCTCAAGCACGTAGCGCATGAGGTAGCGGCTCATCTTTCCTGCGCCGTACTGTACTACTCTGACTTTGCGATCCATGTGTGTACCTCCTTGAATGTTGTAGGTATAATTTGTGAAAGTTCACTCGGTTATTATTTTAACAACCTCTTGAGCTTATTATACGGCTTATACTAACTATAATGTCAAGTAGATTTTTTCACAAAGTCGGAGAAAATGACTCGGGGGATATAGAGTGAACGGGACGGCGTGTGTAAGCATGTGCCGTTCAAGGCTTCCTCAAAGAGGAAGCCTTGAGCAATGAATTTATTCTTGTGCTTTTTAAGCCTCCCTCTTTGAGACGACGGGGTGGCTCGGCGGTACGTCGAGACGGAGGGAGTTACTGCGCGGGTTTAAGGGTTAAATGTGTGAGATTCGGAACATTTAGCTCCGATTATCCTTGTAGGAAAGGCTGTCGTTCTCATGTGCTGTTTGCTTGTTTATTTGGTTTTGACCGGGATCTGCGTTTTATAGAACATATGCCGACGTTCCATGTCGAGAACGGGGAAGTCGATAATAACCTCGCAGATATAATCCCCCGCAATGGTGTAGCCGTGTTCGTCAATATGCCGCAGAAGACGGCGAACGCTCTCCTCCTCGCTTTTCGCCTCGTTTGAGCATAGACACAGATACGCCGCCGCGTCCAGCCGCTCGACCCCGGGTGCGCCGTCATCACCGTCGACAAAAAGAAACACCTCGTTTGAATACAGCTCACCGCGTAAAAGATGTTCGCGGCGGATAATGGTGCCGATATTTGAAAAATAAGAGAGGGGCATGTTGTTGATGACGAGATGCTGTTTCAGGCGGCGTAGCATGTATTCGTATCCCGCCTCGTCCTGCTCGAAATAGTCCATGTCGCAGGAATAGCGGTAGATGTACCGCTCGGGAATGTATTCGAGAAAGACCTCGCCGTTTTTCGGCATGGCATCGTAACGGCGGTAGTTGTCCAGCGCACGCATTATCGCCGCGCGGGAGCGGACAAGCTGGTCAATGCGCTCGTTGACTCGCCCGGCTTGCTCCATGAGTAGCTTTTGCAGTGCGGCGGCATCGTTGTTGTCCAAAAAGGCGCGTATCTGGCGCAGAGTCATGCCGTAGACCTTCATATTCTGTATAAGGTCGAGACGCGCCGATTGCATGATGTGATAATACCTGTACCCTGTGACGGAATCTGTCTCCTGCGGCTTCAAAAGCCCTTCTCGGTCGTAAAGCCTCAGCGTCTGCTCCGAGATGTGGTTCAGCTCTGCCATCTGTCCTATCGTCAGCCGTTGTAAATCCATATACCTTGCTCCTTGTATAAGGTTTTGCACCTAAAATATACCGCAGGTCGGTTCGTTTTGCAAGCGCGGCGGGAAACAAAAAGCCGAGACATGACAATGCATGCCCCGGCTTTAGCTTACTGCTCCTTGTGTCCTATGCGTTCAAGCTCACTGTCCTTGTGCCAAAGATAGCTCAGACGCAGCTCTGTACCCTCGTGTATGCGGCGGAAGTTTTCCATGTGCTTTAAGAAGATCGGTATTGCGGGTATGGCGAGTATTGCCGCGCCGAGGACATACCGCGTGATAAGCCCATAGTACATCGGCCAGACCACGGACATCGCGGCGCAGGACACCGCCACATAATTTGTCACTATACCTATCAAAAGCGCGACGAGGAACATTATCGCAAAGGTCTTCGGGCTGACGGCGAGGGCGAGACCGCCCATGCAGGCAAAGCCCTTGCCACCGTGAAAGCTCAAAAACACCGGAAACATATGTCCCAGCACGCACGCCACCCCGCCCACGGGACCGGCAAAACGGAGCTCCGGAAAGAGATTGGCGGCGATATGCCACGCGACGGTTGCCTTGCAGATGTCAAAAAGCGCGACGAAAAGCCCCGCAAGCTTCCCGGCGAGGAGGACTGTGTTCGACGCACCCGCGTTCTTTGACCCCGAGCTTCGCACGTCGTAGCCCTTGATGAGACCGATGATGTATGACGGGCTGATGCATCCGATGAGATAACCCACGGCCGCACACACGGAAACGCATATCATAATGTTAACCACACCAAAAGCCTCAACGATCATGGGAACAGCACCTCGAAATTAATGAAAGATTAAAATTTTAATTTAATATAAGTATACACGATTATTTTGAAAATTCAAGCGCGGTGCGTAAAATGACAGGCAAGTGAAAAATCGCCCTGCAATACTATAATTAACCTACTTTATTTTCGCCCTTTGAGAGCATATTAAAATATGCGAACATTAAAAAAGCCGAGATGAGGCAAAATCGACCCCTGCCGCCGACCGAAGACATCGGCAGGGCGGGCTTTTCGTCGGTTTTTCGGTGCGCAAATGCGCGGGAGGGAGAAAAAAGTATGAGGAAAGCAACAGTTACGGCGGTGATGTGCCTTTTAATATGCGCGGCTGTGCCGTCGGCGGCTTACGCACATGAGCTTGTCGTCGGCGGGCAGGCAGTGGGAATACAGGCCGGTACTCAGGGCGTTATCGTGGCAGGGCTGACGCAGGTGGAGACGGCGGACGGCACGAAAAGCCCGGCGGAGAGCGCGGGAGTGGAAAAGGGCGATATCATAATAGGTATAGAGGGCAAAGAGGCGGAGAGTGCGTCGGCGTTGATAGACGCAGTGGCGGAGCTTGACGGGGAAAGTGCAGAGCTGACGCTTCGGCGCGGTGGGAAGACCCTGCGCGTGACGGTTCAGCCGGTTAAAAACCGAGAGGGTCAGTGGATGCTGGGACTATGGCTGAAGGACGGGGTGTCCGGCATAGGCACGGTCACGTTCTGCGACCCGGACACGATGGTGTACGGCGCACTCGGACACAGCATAAGCGACGCGGACAGCGGCGCACTTTTGCCCATCGGCGAAGGGAGCATAACGGACGCGGAGATAGTGTCCGTCACGCGCGGCAAGCCCGGCGCACCGGGGGAGCTTAACGGCTGTGCCGACGTGGGGAGGATCTTGGGCAGTATAGAGGAGAACACGGAACACGGCATATTCGGCACGGCATGCACTCGCCTCGGCACACGCACCGCCGAGACCGGTGTTATAACGCCCGGCGCGGCGACGATAGTGTCCACCGTCGCGGGGAGACAGACGCGTGAATACAGCGTGGAGATAAACCGCATATACCGCGACAGTCAAGGCGAGCATGTCATGCTCACCGTCACAGACGGCGAGCTGACCGCACTCACCGGCGGCATAGTACAGGGTATGAGCGGAAGCCCCATCATGCAAGGCGGTAAGCTTGTCGGCGCGGTGACCCATGTGTTCGTCAACGACCCCACACACGGCTACGGCGTGAGCATACAGGACATGCTCGCCTCTGCGGGGTTGATCGACAAGGCGGCGTGAGGAAGAATTATATTTACAATATACTCGGGATTGAATGAGGCTATATCGCAGATGAGAGTCCCATGTTGACCGGTTTTTAGACGGCAGACAGGATTGTGGGCGTTCTGTAAAATGAAAAAACAGTTCCCTTTTCCCTCCGGAGTTGGTATAATGATAAAACCCAACTCCGGAGGGAGGTTTTTTGTTATGAGATCGGATATTGAGATCGCGCAGGCGGCGAAAATGCGCCCTGTGGGTGAGGTCGCCGCGCGAGTGGGAATAGACGAGAAATATCTGGAGCAATACGGACGCTATAAGGCGAAGGTGGACTTATCCTACCTTGATGACGATGCTTCGGCGCGGCAGGGCAAGCTGATACTTGTCACGGCGATAACGCCGACAAGTGCGGGCGAGGGCAAAACCACCACGGCCATCGGTCTTGCCGACGCACTCACGCGCATCGGCAAACGCGCCGTTATTGCCATGAGAGAGCCGTCACTCGGTCCTGTGTTCGGGCTGAAGGGCGGCGCCGCCGGGGGTGGCATGGCACAGGTCGTGCCGATGGAGGAGATAAACCTGCATTTCACCGGCGATATCCATGCCATAGGCGCGGCGACGAACCTGCTTGCCGCCATGGTGGACAACCACATCTATCAGGGCAATGAGCTTGACATCGACCCGGCGAGGATAACATGGCGGCGGTGCGTGGACATGAACGACCGCCAGCTCCGCCACGTCACGGACGGACAGGGGCGTCCGACCGACGGCGTTGAGCGTGAGGATGCGTTTGACATCACCGTCGCTACGGAGACTATGGCGATATTTTGCATGGCAAGCTCGTTAAGTGACCTAAAGGCGCGTCTCGGGCGTATCATCGTCGGCTATAATCGCGCCGGCACACCAGTGACGGCGCAGGACATTGGCGCGGTGGGCGCGATGACGGCACTGTTGAAGGACGCGATAAAGCCGAACCTTGTGCAGACGCTGGAGGGTACACCGGCGTTTGTGCATGGAGGACCCTTTGCAAACATCGCACACGGCTGTTCCTCCGTGACGGCAACGCGCATGGCACTCAAATGCGCCGACTATGCCGTGACCGAGGCGGGCTTCGGCGCGGATCTGGGAGCGGAGAAGTTTCTGGATATCAAATGCCGCGCGGCGGGGCTTGCGCCTGATGCCGCGGTGGTGGTGGCGACGGTACGCGCGTTGAAAATGCACGGCGGTGCGGAGAAGACGGAGCTTGCGAAAGAGGATCTGACCGCGTTGAAGGTCGGCATGTCGAATCTCCGCCATCATGTGCATACGATGAGAGCCTGCTTCGGTCTGAACTGCGTGGTGGCACTGAACCGCTTTGAGACCGACACCGAGGCGGAGCTTGAGCTTGTCCGCAGAGAGTGCGAGGAGCTGGGCGTTCGCGTGTGCCTGTGCGAGGTGTGGGAAAAAGGCGGCGAGGGCGGCATCGCGCTTGCCGAGGAGGTAGTGCGCCTATGTGAGGAGGAGAGTGATTTCCGCTTTGCCTATGCCGACGAGGAGAATATCGAGGAAAAGCTAACGGCGGTGACGCGAAGGGTCTACGGCGGACAGGGCGTAAAGCTGACGGACGAGGCTCGCGCTCAGCTTGCCGGGCTTGAAAGGCTCGGCTTCGGCAGACTGCCGGTGTGCATTGCGAAAACGCAGTACAGCCTCTCCGACGATAAGACTAAGCTCGGCGCACCGACAGGGTTTGATATCACCGTGCGAGAGGTGCGGGTGAGCGCGGGTGCGGGGTTCATTGTCGCGCTGACCGGGGATATCCTCACGATGCCGGGGCTTCCGAAAAAGCCCGCCGCGCTTGGCATAGATGTGGACGAAAACGGAAGGATAACAGGACTGTTTTGATGAAAAAGACGTTGTTTCCGAGCCGCGTCGTGATGAAAGCGGCGTTTATAAAATCACTGCCGGTGATGTGCAGTTATCTTTTTATCGGACTTGCCTACGGCATGTCGATGCAGGAAAACGGTCTCGCATGGTACTGGTCGGGCATAGTGAGCGCGACGGTGTACACAGGGGCGTTCCAGTTTGTACTTATCACGTTTCTTTCAAGCGGCGCGTCACTTGTCACGGTGGCGTTGACGGCACTGCTGATGAACAGCCGACAGAGCTTTTACGCCCTCACCTTTTTGAAGGATTTCAAAAGCATGGGTACTCGCCGCTTTTACATGATACACACTCTCACCGATGAGACCTACGCCGTCAACTGCACGCTTGACGAGCTTGCGGAGGGAGAGCGGCACGACACCATGTTCACCGTTGCCGTACTCAGCCGGATATACTGGATACTCAGCTCCGTCCTCGGCGGGATTATCGGTCAGCTAATACCCTTTCAACTTGAGGGGATAGACTTTTGCATGACGGCGATGTTCGTGGTGATAATGATAGACCAATGGGAAAAGGCCGACCGCCATGCCCCGGCACTCACCGGGCTTGCCGTGGGTATAGCCTGTCTTGTCATCTTCGGGGCTGACCGCTTCATGCTCCCCGCGCTGATAATAACATCGTCACTCCTTGCCCTGTTGGGCAAAAAGGAGGCAAGGGCATGAACACAGGCTATATAATCGCCGCCATCGCGGTCTCCGCCGCGGTGACGCTCGCTCTCCGCGCACTGCCCTTTGCCCTCTTCGGCGGGGAACGCACCATGCCCGCATGGCTGGAAGAGCTGGGCGGTAAGCTGCCGAGTGCGATAATGGCGGTGCTGGTGGTGTACTGCCTGAAAGCCGCCACGACGGATTTTGCCGCGACCGGGGCGAAACAGCTTGTTGCTGCCGCCGTTGTCGCCGTGAGCTATAAGCTCCGCCACAGCACGTTTTTGAGCATTATCCTCGGCACGGGCGTGTACATGCTTTTACTGCGGCTACTGTAAATAGGCATAAAAAAATCCCCCGGCGGCAATCCGTCGGGGGATAATTTACATGAATTAGTCGGTGACGTAAGGCAGAAGAGCGATCTGACGGGATCTCTTTATTGCCTCGGTCAGCTCACGCTGATGCATCGCGCAAACGCCGGTGGTACGGCGAGGCAGGATCTTGCTGCGCTCGGAGAGGTAGCGGCGGAGCTTCGCGGTGTCCTTATAGTCGATGGACGTAGCCTTGTCGACAC
>CAZBYU010000026.1:0-11431 GCA_964496235.1 uncultured Oscillospiraceae bacterium
GCCTCAAATTGGATAAACCGCCGTCGAAAAGCCTTGATATTCAAGGCTTTTCGGGAGAAGCAGTATTATGAAGTATTCAAAATGCTCGGCAAATTCAGCTTATCAAAAAAGTTCAACAGAACTTTTTTGATAAGCTGAAAATTCTCCATGCGAGAGCATGGAAAATTATGCGTCCAGTTGGAAAACTGACTTCACACCAATAGTCGAGGTGTAGATAACCCGGAATTATTCTTAACTTTTCCCTCTTATCGTCTTCAAGGTTCCCTTTCAGTGCAGCAACTGATATCTAGAGCATTTATAATATCTACGCTAATTCCATGAGAGCTTTGTGCTTCAGCTCACGTTACCAATACGTCGCTCTCAAAAAACATCATGTCCTCATAAACGGTTGTTTGCCGATTTATAGCGGTTGTTGTTAGCAGACTATGGGATACGCTCTTCAAATGATGGGTGGTTTGCGGGGTTCTTGTAGATAACAGGTGCAACCAATACAAGAGTACCATCAACCATATTATAAAATGAACTGCCGCCGTAATTGCCGCTGAAGGCAATCGTCAAAGTGGATGCTCCGTTTGTGCTGAGGGTTATATCCACAGGACTTGCACCCCTACCCATTGAACCGGATATATATGCCACGTTGCCGTCAAGAAGTATTGTAACAGTTCCGCAGTATTCATCGTTTTTGTGTTCTGCCGGTATAACCACACGGCATGAGAATTCATCGTAATCGCTGACGCTGTATGTTGCGGATGCGTTCGTTTTGTATATATAGCCATTTTCATAATGGTTTACGTAGTTGTCGTCAAAATCATTCACGTGGTATAAAGAACCATCATAATACAGAGTGTTGTCCCTTTTTAACACCACTGGGAAAAAGCTGTCGTAGTATTCCGAAGCGGATTCCAGCAACGAGACACTTTCTGAATAATCCACGTCAGAATACCAACTATTATAATTTGAAATTGCTTCATCTACATAGTATTCAGCTTCTGAATAATCAAGTAATTCGGAAAAATTACATGATGCTTCATCGAGAGAATAATTGGTGTATTCTTTGCAGACATCGGCGATGCTGTTTGCCAATTTTGCTCTTTGCTCATCATCCGAGTAAGCAGGATAATATTCGGTTCAAAAACGATATGCTGAGTGAAATTCTATCAGCCCTTCTGCGTGTCGATCCCGCTCGTAGCAGCATTCATACATTTCAATAGACTTCGATACATACGATTTAACCAGAAAACGCTTGCCCTCATTCAATTTGTATTCCGGAATCTTCACTGCTTTCTACTGTACGTATATTTCGTCACTTGATTTATGTTTCTGCACTTTTTTCAGTTGAGTTCCGGTTGTTCTGCTATTTTCTTTTGGTATAACGCGAACTCTAAGAGCGTCCTTTTCAGCGCGGCGAAGTATTTTAATCCTATTTTGTGCATACACCATCAATGCCACGCCAAAAATATCCACCAGAAGTAAAGCCGCATCAATTGTAAAAAGCACAGCATAACAACCCATGCACATGCATTTTTCAATATTGAATTCCGCTATTTTGTGCTTTTCCACATTTCTCTTGGGATATATCGTGCAGTTAACTGTTTTTACCATCGCGAGCAATTCGTTCTGTTTTTTTCCTTTCTTTACGCAGGGAATTTCACTTTCAGCGTTATCAGGCTTCCTTACCTCGCGCCATGCACCATCCATATGTTTACAGACGCTCGCAAAACCGGTCTACGGCATTTCCCTTTCCTCCACCAACATGAAAAACAGTTATTTGTATCTTTCCAAGTGGCATGTTTTGTGATATCATGTAAAAGATAGATTATTAAACTCGGAGGACTATCTATGAACTATCTGCTCGGTGCTGTTGCGGGGCTTTTGTGGGGCGCACTTGCGGCTTTTATCAACAGCCGCATCACCAAATCCGCACTCGAAAAGGGTACGCAGAACGCCGTTATGCTGATGAATTTTTCGCACATGGCGGTTGACCTTATTTCGCTCGCAATTGTCTTCTTTTTGCGTCGGATTCTGCCGTTCAGCTTTGAAGCGGCGATTATCGCAACTGCCGCGGCAATGTCCATCGGCACTATTATTTTCAACTATACTCTCAGCTTCGACAGTAAAAAATGATTCTGCCCGGCGGAACACCGAACAGAATCGCTACATAAAGCCGGGCTGTTCCGGCTGTGAGAATTGAGGCAGGCTATGGACAAGTATGACAAGATAATAATCGGCGCGGGGCTTTATGGGCTTTATTCCGCTCTTTTTTGCGCCGAGCGCGGTGAACACGTTATCGTTTTCGAGCGTGATGACTCCGCCTTCGACCGCGCAACGTATATCAACCAAGCGCGGGTTCATCAGGGGTATCATTATCCCCGCTCCCTCTCCACGGCAGAAAAGTCCGCCGGGTATTTCGCCCGATTTAACCGCGATTTTGCCTTTTGCATAAACCGCGAGTTTGAAAAGGTCTACGCCACGTCTAGTGTGTACTCATGGACAAACGGCGAGCAGTTCAAGTCCTTTTGCCGCGCGGCGAATATCCCCTGTGAAGAGCAGAATCCTGAACGCTATTTCAAATATGGCATGTGCGACGGTGCGTTTTCCGTAAGGGAGTATACCTACGACGCTTTTCTTTTGCGCGACTATTATCTTGAAAAGCTGTCGGAACACTCAAACGCCGAGGTCCTTTTCGGCGCGAACGTGGTTGGTATAGAAGAGGCAAATGACGTGTACATCGTCTCGCTCGAAAACGGTCGGTGCTATGCCGCCCCATTTGTCTTGAACGCGGGCTATGCCTCCACAAACCAGATATCCACCATGATCGGCGCAGAGCTTTTCAAGATAAAATACGAGCTTTGCGAGATTATCCTCTGCAAGCCCGGTGACGAGCTGTCTCAATATGGGTTTACGGTTATGGACGGTCCGTTTTTCTCCATAATGCCCTTCGGCAAAACGCCGTATCACTCCCTTACCTCCGTCACCTTCACCCCGCACACCACAAGCTATGACACCCTGCCGACCTATGAGTGTCAGCAAGAGCGAGCCGACGGAAAATGCACACCCAATTCCCTGTGCAATTGCAACGATTGCCCCAATCGCCCAAGGACGGCATATCCCTACATGTCCACACTTGCAAAAAAATACTTGAGGGACGAGTTCGGCTTTGAATATGAAAAGTCTCTTTTCTCGGTAAAGCCGATTCTTATGAGTTCCGAGTTGGACGATTCCCGACCGACCGTGATACGCACACACTCCCACGCGCCGACCTTTGTCAGCGTTCTCTCCGGCAAGATAAACACTGTTTATGATTTGGACGAGGTGCTATGTAATGGATAACAGAGAAAAAAGCTTTGTCTCCGCCATTGTGTATGTCAATAATTGTGCAGGGCGCATTGAGCCGTTTTTGAATAATGTCCTCTCCCTGCTCTCCGGTCATTTTGAACATTCCGAGCTTATATGTGTCAACGACTTTTCCGCCGATGACAGCGCAGAGCGCGTAAAAGAATACATAAAGCGTGTGAACACCGGCGAGACCGCGGTTTCCCTTGTGAATATGAGCTGTTTCCACGGGCTGGAGCTTGCAATGAACGCGGGTCTGGAGCTTTCTATCGGTGATTTTGTCTTCGAGTTTGACAGCACTGAGCCTGACTGGTCGGTCGAGGACGCAATGGCGGTGTATCATCGCGCCATGCAGGGCTATGACATTGTCAGCTCCGCGCCCGACAAAAAGCAGAGCCTTTCATCAAAGCTCTTTTATAAGACCTTTCGGCGGTACTCACCCATGCCGTATGAAATGCGTACCGAGAGCTTTCGCCTTATCAGCCGCCGCGCGATAAACCGTATAAACGGAATGAACACCGCCGTGCCGTACAGAAAGGCGATGTACGCAAACTGCGGTCTTAAATCCTGCGGGCTGACGTATGAACCGTCAGCTTGCGAAAAGGCTGATACAGATAAAGAAAACCGTGCCTATCGCCGCCGCCTCGCGGTGGATACGCTCCTGCTCTTTACAGATGTTGGCTACAAGCTCTCTATGCTGATGACGGAGCTTATGATGGGTGTGACAGTGTTTATGGCGATATACTCGCTCGCGGTCTTTCTCCTCGGCAACCCGGTCGAGGGCTGGACGACGACGATTCTCTTCCTCTCTTTTGCGTTCTTCGGTCTCTTCGGCATACTCACTGTGGTGGTCAAATATCTGCAAATCATAGTGGATCTGGTGTTCAAGCGCAAAAAATACACCTTTGAAAGCGTAGAAAAGCTCAACTGACGGAGGTTAAGATGAAAGCGATAGTTGGCTATACCGGCTTTGTCGGCAGTAACATTTACGAAAACGGCGATTTTGCCGGGGCATATAACACGAAAAACATTGCCGAAGCCTACGGCACAAATCCGGAGCTTCTAGTGTATGCCGGGCTTCGTGCGGAAAAGTTCCTCGCTAACAGCATGCCCGAGCGCGATATGCAACTCATTGCCGAGGCGGAGCGCAATATCGAGCTTATAAACCCGCAAAAGCTCGTGCTTATTTCCACAATAGACGTGTTCAAAACACCTGTCGGTGTTGACGAGAATACCGCACTCGACGAGACCGAGCTACAGCCCTACGGCTATAACCGCGCACAGCTTGAAAAACATGTGCGTGAGAAATACCCGGACGCGCTTATAGTGCGTCTGCCCGGGCTTTTCGGAAAGAATATCAAGAAAAACTTCATATATGACTATATTAAGCGCGTTCCCTCCATGCTCAAAAACGATAAGTTTACCGAGCTTTGTGCTATTGACGGGGAGCTTGCGGAGTATTACACTCCACTCGATAACGGCTTTTACAAGTGTCGCGCACTCGACGCGGCAGAGACCGTCCGCTTAAAAGCCGTGCTTGAAAGGGTGCGGTTTTCCGCTCTTAACTTCACAGACAGTCGCAGCAGCTATCAGTTCTACCCACTCCGTCGCCTGTATGCCGACATCTCGACCGCGCTTGATAGTGGGCTGACCCTCCTCCACCCCGCGACCGAGCCTATATCGGCAGGTGAGCTTTATAAGTATCTTACCGGGGACAGCTTCGTCAATGAGCTTGCTGCCCGACCCGCCGAGTATGATTACAAAACCGTCCATTCCGCACTCTTTGGGCGTGATGACGGGTATATTATGGGCAAGAACGAGGTCATGCGAGAGATTAAGGCATTTACGGAGGCGTATAAATGAAGCTTTCCGTATCCAACATTGCGTGGAGTGCCGATGATGACGCGAGGGTTTATTCCATAATGCGTGAGTTCGGCTTTTCAGGCTTGGAAATAGCCCCGACGCGCATTTTCCCCGATAAGCCGTATTCAGACCTTGACCGCGCACGAGCGTGGGCAGGGAAGCTTAAACATGATGAAGGCTTCACCGTTCCGTCAATGCAGTCTATATGGTTCGGCAGAACCGAAAAGCTGTTCGGCAGTGAGCGAGAGCGTTCCGCGCTTTGCGATTATACAATGCAGGCGGTGGATTTTGCCGAAGCGATTGGTTGCAAAAACCTCGTGTTCGGCTGTCCCAAAAATAGAAACAAGCCGGACGATGCCCCGGAAGGGATAGCGGAGGAGTTTTTCAAAACCATAGGAGACTATGCCGCAAAATGCGGTGTATACATCGGTCTTGAAGCAAATCCGACGATTTACGGCACGAATTATATAAATACCACAGCCGAGGCACTCGCGCTTATAAAGCGCGTTGCATCTCCGGGGCTTCGGCTTAATCTCGACATGGGTACGATAACAGAAAACGGCGAAGCAATTGCCCCGCTGTGTGACGATGCCGGGCTTATCAGCCACGTGCATATAAGTGAGCCGTTCTTAAAGCCGGTTGAACCGGGCGATAAGCACCGTGAGCTGCTCTCGCGGCTTTACGACGCGGGCTATGACGGCTGGGTCTCAATTGAGATGGGACGGCAGGACGGTCTTGACTCGCTTGAAAGCGCGTTGCGTTCACTCGGCAAGCTTGCTGATAAATATAACTGATATAGGAGAGAAATATGGAGTATAGGAGTATCCCGGGAGTACCCGACTTTGACAGCGCGGAATATGCCGCGCGAACAAAGGATTACGTCGTCCTTATTCCGATAATAAACGAGGGTGAGCGCGTAATCCGCGAGCTTGAACGCGCACAAAAGGCCGCAATATCCGATTATGCCGACATTGTTATCTGCGACGGCGGCTCAACCGACGGTTGCACCGAAGCGTCGCGGTTGAAGAGTCTTGGCGTGAATACACTCCTTATAAAGCGCGGAGCGGGCAAACAGGGCGCACAGCTGAGAATGGGCATATACTGGGCGCTTGAGCGCGGATACTCCGGCATTATTACGATAGACGGCAACAACAAAGACAGCATTGAGGATGTGCCTTGCTTTATCACAAAGCTTGAGGAGGGGTATGACCTTGTTCAGGGGTCTCGCTTCATAAGCGGCGGACGCGCGATAAACACCCCGTTCTCCCGCCTTGTTGCGGTCAAGCTTATCCACGCGCCCATAATCTCGCTCACGGCGCACCAACGCTTCACGGATACCACTAACGCATACCGCGCCTATTCCGTGCGCTACCTCCGCGATGAGCGTGTAAAGCCTCTGCGAGATGTGTTCATGACCTATGAGCTTTTGGCGTTTCTCTCCGTGCGGGCGACGCGGCTCGGCTACAGGGCGTGCGAGATACCCGTGACGCGTGAATACCCCAAGACAGGGAAAACTCCCACCAAGATTTCGCCCCTCAAGGGTAATTTCGAGCTGATGAAGATACTGTTGCTCAACGCAGCGGGAAAGTATAATCCGTAAAAACGAGGAGGGTGAGAAATGAAAACCGCAAACAAAGACACGCTTATAAAAATAATAGTCTTCCTTCTCGGTGCGGCACTGATGTTCGCTTGGTGGTATGACCCATATAACGACTTCCAAGCCGATAGCGAACGCTTTGCCGTCGGCAGTCTTGTGCATGGTGCGCGAGAGGACGGCTTTACGGAGTATGGTCTTGTCGACGCGCTGGAAACAACGACTTATAACAAGCTCGTAATTGACGTTATGCGCGAATATTACGGCTTGCAGGAGGTCGAATACCAGCTATATCGCTCGCAGGTGGGGCTTCAGGGCTATTGCTATCAGCTCTTGGGACAACTTTTCTGCGGCGATGGCTTTGTTCCGCGCATAGTTCTGCTTTATAACATAATTGTCGGCATGTGCTGTGCTTTGATGGCACTTGTCGCAATGGGCATAGCTTACGGAGTGGGGAAAAAATATAATAACAAGCTTGCTATCGCTTTTTTTCTCACGTTTCTGCTTTCTCAGTGGGTTAAGGACTTTTCGGTCAATATCTACTGGGTGGAGTTCACGTGGTATGTTCCGATGCTCCTCGGTGTTATCATGTCGCTAGACTATAAGAAGTTCAATAAGCTGTGGTTTTATTCCCTTGTCTTCCTTGCTGTCGGCATTAAATCCGCCTGCGGCTATGAGTATATAACCACCGTTATGCTCGGTCTTATTCTTTTCCCGCTGGTTGACCTCTTCACTGTTGATAAATCAGAGCGAAAAATGGTCTTTGCCGTTATATTCAAGCTCGGTATAGCCGCACTTGCCGGCTTTTTCGCCGCCATCGCCGTTCACGCGCTCATGCGTGGCGGAGGGAATCTAATAGCGGGTATAAAGGACATATATGTACGAGATGTCCTGCGTACCACCGTCGGTAAAAATACCGTAAACGCCTCGTCCGGCATTTTCGATGCGGCTATTTTCTATCTCACGTTCCACACGCCGGTCATAGAGGGTGTACCCGAAACCATGTTCGCGCCGCTCGCACTCTTCTCGTTTGTGATTTTTGTGTTTTCGGCGCACAGAGCCGAAAGCCGCTGGGAGTTGGTGCTGTACTTCTTTTCCGCGCTTTGTACACTCTCGTGGTATGTCCTCGGCAAGAGCCATTCGCTCATACACACGTATATGAACTACGGACTCTGGTACTTCGGATTTGTGCAAATGCTCATCTACGCCCTTGTCTCCGTTGCGTCTAAGGCGGTCGAGGGAATGGACGGAAAGGGGAGCGTGTGATTGAAACACTGTAATTTCCGGAAGCTACTCCGAGTTTTTCTCTTTATTCTCGGTACGTTGTTGCTGTTTTTCGCCTGTTTTAATTATGAGCAGAGCTTTTTTAAGGTTGAAAGAAGCGAAGACCTTGTTGTCGGCAGTATGGTTTGCGGTGCGAGAGAAGAAGTAATTCCACAATACGGACTGACAACCGCAAGAGAGGATACTCTTGGCGACGGATATATATTCGATGTCATGATGGATTATTTTGATTTGCAATCCGTGTCTTATTATCCGTATACATCGCAGATTGGCTTGCAGGGACATGTTTGCCGTGTTCTCGCACATTATCTCTGCGCGGGTAGACCGGTATCGGCTATATTGACACTCCGAAGCCTACTTTGCGGCACTTGCTGTGCCTTGATGTCTCTTGTCGCAATGGGAATATCCTATGTTGCCGGGAAAAAGTATAATTACAAGCTTGCTATCGCTTTCTTTCTCACGTTTCTTTTGTCTCCATGGGTCAAGAGCTTCTCACCGAACCTCTATTGGGTGGAGTTTACATGGTATGTTCCCATGCTTCTCGGCATGCTCATGTCACTTGACTATAAAAAGTTCGATAAGCTGTGGTTTTACGTTCTGGTGTTCCTTGCAGTAGGTATAAAATCCGCCTGCGGCTATGAGTATATAACCACCGTTATGCTCGGTCTTATTCTTTTCCCGCTGGTTGACCTCTTCACTGTTGATAAATCAGAGCGAAAAATGGTCTTTGCCGTTATATTCAAGCTCGGTATAGCCGCACTTGCCGGCTTTTTCGCCGCCATCGCCGTTCACGCGCTCATGCGCGGCAACGGTAATCTAATAGCGGGTATAAAGGATATATATGAAAAAGACGTAATGCGTCGCACAGTCGGCATATACAAGTTTGACCCCACTGACGGACAGACCGTATCGAACTATGAGCAGTACATTGAAACCGGTGTATTTTATAACCTAAAACTGTATTTCAATTTCCGCACATTTGTGCTTGACGGTATATCAAAAGAGTTCTTTATTCCCTTGACGCTTATCGCGCTGGTGTTTTTCCTCTTTTCCTCGCGAAAAGCCGAGAACCGTTGGGAGCTTATTCTGTTTGCAATGTCGTTCCTGTGTACGGTTTCTTGGTTTGTTCTCGCAAAAGAACACTCGTACATTCATACTCATATGAACTATGTCCTCTGGTACTTCGGATTTGTGCAAATGCTCATCTACGCCCTTGTCTCCGTTGCGTCTAAGGCGGTCGAGGGAATGGATGATAATTGCAAAGATTAATCTTATATCTTGCAAATAATCTCAACAAAGAACTTTTATGTGAATCCGTGTTGCTAATACTCTTTGTCTCCTTGTGTGTTTGCGTACAGCTTTTAGATTAACAGGAATACTTCTCTGCGCTATACTCATTTTCATAATACTAAAAAAGTTGGGCGTACATCCTCGCATCGTGCGCGGCGTACCCCAACATTCATTATAGAGTATTGATTCCCCTACACCTCTATATTCCACAACCCCCAAGGGCATCGTGAAATCACGATGCCCTTGGGGGTTGATGATTCTACAGCGCGACACGCGCTAAGCTATGCATTTTCACTAAGCTGTGCAATTTCGCAAAGTTGTGCTATTTTGCTAATCTACGCTATTTATTATCCTTCACTTCGTCGCTAGCGGCATAGCCGTGTTGCTTTTCCCACCGACGGCGGGCGCGGACGCGGATAGCCTCCTCGGTGGAAGCCTTCCAGCGAGGGATCAAATCTTCTTCAAGAGTGCGTTTGCCACGTATTGCCATAAGGACAACGACAACGACAGCCGTTATCATGGGAAGTACAAGAAGCGCGATTGCGAGGATAAGCAGAAGTGCCGCGCGATCCTCCACACCGCGGGAGGCATTTTCCCAATAAGGATAAATCACGCCGCGAGTCTGCATAGAACGCGTATCAAAACCACGTATAAGCGTCCAGAGTGCGGAAAGCGAAAACCTCTCACTATTATTTATTACCTCTCCCCTACCAAGCGGAAACTTCTCCTTGACAAAGTTCAGGGCAAAATTCTTGACCGGGTTCGGCATGACAAGCTCATAGCACTGTATACCGGGTGCGGAAGCCGCCGCTCCTGCGGCGGCGGAAGCGGTGCTGGAGCTTGAAGTCGCACCGGCGAGTGCTGTGGCGGCAGAATCAAGCAGGGTATACGCGTCATACGAGATGAAAATACCCATGCCGTCGGTATAGGCTTTTTTGGAGGCATAGTCCTCCTCACGCTCGATGACACCCGCGACGACAAACGGCACACCGTTTATCTTAAACGTCATTCCCTGAATGTCCGTGCCGCCGAAGAGAAGCCACGCAGTCTCCTCGTCCAAAAGGGCGCGATCCTGCATAAGGTCATCGGCAGTAATATAGTTCCCCGAGATTAGGCGAATCGGGTGGAAGGTGAAAAATTCACCGCCGACCGCCGTAGCATACACATCACCCTTGCCAAGCGCACTCGAGACGCTGACCTTATCCACACAGCTCCACGCGTCCGCCACGAGGACGGAATCGGACGCGATATCCAGCGCGGCTTCATGGAGCTTCGTTGTAACAGCCTCGCGGAACGCGCCTATTTCATTGAGCGTGACGGTTTCGTCGACTGGGATAAAACAGCTTATCTGTGCAAAGCTCTCCTCGCTGTCACCCCGCCAACGCTCCGCCGCAAGCTGGCTGGGCAACATTCGCGAAAGCGAGTGAATGCCGATAAAGCACCCCACCGCGGCAAGGAGCATGACAAGCTCAAGTGCCAAAAATATTAACTTTTTCATGCCTATGGCTTGGGTGAGTTTTTTCATATACGTTTACCGTGTTGATAGTTTTGGCTCAGTCCCCGCGTTACGGCTCATGCCGAGGCTCTTTCCCATAGTGTACAAGGGTACTTGGGATCGGGCTTAATTCTCCTCATTTGCCAGACGAACCATATCGCCGTTGGCTATGGGAGCGGAGGAGGTGGTAATGACGTAATCGCCGTTATTGAGATCTGCGGTGACGGCGGAATTGTTATCATCTGCGGCAAGGACTTCAATTGCGACGCGCTTTGCAATATATCGGTTGCCGAGGGGCGAATTCTTCGCCGTGACGGCGAGAACGAAGCTTCCGTTGGAGTCGGTGCGAATTGCGGAATTGGGGATAATAATGTCATAATTCGCGCTCTTTTGACCGACAGATACGGTTATTTCCGAACCGGATGTGACATCGCCCTCCAAATCGAAGGTGAGGGTCTTGTTTGTCATGGGGTTTTTCTTGTCAGTCTGAATACCGGAGAGAGTCGCGACAATTTTGTTGCCCCAATAGTAATTGCTGATGGTCGCTGTATCGCCGATACGCAGACGCTTCG
>CAZBYU010000027.1:0-11049 GCA_964496235.1 uncultured Oscillospiraceae bacterium
CCCATACGGTTGCCATACGGCGGCTGAAGGTGAGCTTTTCTTCGCTCTTGGCGGCCATGAAGTGAATGATAACATGGGGCATGCCGAAGTAACCGAGACCCCAAGCCAGAGTGGAGGCGATTTTAAGACCGTTATAGCTTGTGACGCCGCCGTTGACGATGTCGGTGCTTGCCGTGAAGCTGAGGTAGCCGGGGAGTGCCTTGGCGTTTGCCCAAACGACATCCCAGCCGCCTGCGGTGTGTGCGCCGAATAGCAGAACGATGACGAGGGCAATGGTCATTACAAAGCCCTGAATAAGACTTGTCACGGAGGCGGCCATGAATCCACCGGTGGCGCAGTAGGCTACGATAACTATGGCGGAGATTATCATGGACGGCATATAGTCAAAGCCGAACAGACTGTTGAAGAGCTTGCCGCACGCGGCAAAGCCGGAGGCGGTGTACGGCACGAAGAATATGATGACCGTCAGTGCGCCTATGGTTTCTATAAGCTTCGTCTTGTCGCGGAAGCGCAGAGACAAAAAGTCAGGCACGGTGATCGCGTTGAGCTTGATGGAGTAGCGGTGCAGACGCTTTGCGACAATCAGCCAGTTGAGGTATGTGCCTATGCACAGACCGATTGCCGTCCAGCCGGCTTCTGCCACGCCGCAGAAGAACGCCAGCCCCGGAACGCCCATCAAAAGATACGCGCTCATGTCGGAGGCTTCGGTGCTCATCGCCGTCACGATAGGACCGAGCTTACGACCGCCGAGATAAAAGTCCTCGGAGGTGCTGTTCTTTGAGTAAACAAAGCCTATTATGAGCATTCCCACGAGGTATACCACCACGGAGATGAGAATGCATATGGTTGCGGTGTTAAACATGTTGCGATTCCTCTCTTTTTCATTTTGAACGTCTCTAATTATAGACTTTTTTTCTTTCCGCGCAAGAGAAAAAAAGTCGAATAAACTTGAAAAAAAGCAAATTTGCGTTATAATATAACAAAATGTAATTCAGCTCATATAAAGATGAAAATAATTCATGCAATGCAAAAGGAGCAGTACACATGACCACTATCGCGCAATATCAGGCACTCATGACCGTCCTTGAGCTTGGTAGCTTTACCAAGGCGGCGGAGAAGCTCGGCTGTACTCAGTCTGCGGTGAGCCATATTATCGAAACGCTTGAGCGCGAGCTTGGCTTCGCACTCGTAAAGCGTAGCCGTGCCGGGGTTTATTTAACCACGGAGGGGGAGCGGCTGTTGCCCGCGGTGCGTAATCTCATGAGCAGTGTTGAACAGCTTGAACAGACTGCGGCAGACATATGCGGGCTTAACAGGGGTACTGTTCGCATAGGCGCGTTTACTTCCGTCGCGGTTCATTGGCTTCCGGGCGTGCTAAAGGCGTTTCAGGCGGACTATCCGCATGTTGAGGTCATGCTCAAAAACGGTGACTATCACGACGTTGAGCAGTGGCTATTAGACGGCAGTGTGGATATCGGCTTTGTCAATGTGCCGTGTGATGTCAAATGCGAGTGTATTCCTCTTATGGAGGATAGGCTTCTCGCCGTGCTTCCGCTCGGCAGTCGTTTTGAAAGCTACCCTCGCTTCCCGCTCACCGAGTGCGAAAACGAACCGTTTATCAGCCTTTTGGAAAGCTCGGACCAGGACTCTCGCCGTGCGCTTGAAGCGGCGGGGGTCAAGCCCAATGTGCGCTTTTATACCAAGGACGATTATGCCATTATCGCCATGGTCGAAAATGGTCTCGGAATGAGCATAATGCCCGAGCTTTTGCTTAAAGGTCGAACGGAGCGAGTCCGCGTTCTGCCGGTCATACCCGAGGCAAAGCGCACCATCGGTCTTGCCATTGCCGCCGGCAATAAGGCCGGACCCGCCACCCGCCGTTTTGCGGATTATGTGGTGAAGTTTGTGAAAGAGAATGCGTGAGATGGGGACTGTGCCGAAAACTATACGCTATAAGAGGGTAAACACAAATAATTGACAAATGCTATCAGGAGCAGTACAATTGTAAGGGGAATTGTAAAAACCGAATATGTGTCGCTGGATAAATGGGTACCCATTTATCACATTTCTATAGGAAATGTGATTCTTTATGTCATATTATAGGGGAAATATACATGTCTTTATTTGAAATAATCTCTACAATATTAGTGGGACCTCTCAAGCTTTTGTTTGAGGTGGTATACGTTATTACATACAGGTTTATTGGAGATCCGGGACTTTCTATAGTTGTGCTCAGCCTTGCAATGAATTTCCTCGTTCTGCCGCTATACCGTCGTGCGGACGCAATGCAGGAAGAATCTCGTGACATAGAAAAGAAGCTACACAAGGGTGTTTCGCATATCAAGAAAGCTTTTTCCGGCGATGAACAGATGATGATACTGCAAACCTATTATCGTCAAAATGATTATCGCCCGGTAGATGCCTTGCGAGGCTCGGTATCGCTATTGCTGGAGATCCCATTTTTCATTGCGGCTTATCAATTTCTATCAAATCTTGAACTGCTGACAGGTGTTGCTTTCGGACCGATTGCGGATTTGAGTGCGCCTGATGGGTTGCTGACCTTCAACGGAGTGACAATAAACCTACTTCCGATAGTAATGACGCTCATAAACGTGATTTCCAGCGCGATTTTTCTCAAGGGTCATCCTACAAAAACAAAAGTGCAGCTTTATGCAATGGCACTGTTTTTCCTGGTGTTTCTTTACACTTCTCCTGCCGGACTGGTATTTTACTGGACTCTTAATAATCTGTTTTCACTATGTAAGACTATTTTCTATAAACTGAGGAATCCCCAGAAGGTTTCGAGAATACTGTCGTTATTTGTCGGGGTCGGCATGGTAGTATTTGCTGTCGGGAACGACTTTGATGGACATTTTAAGTTGAGAATTGTGTTTGTGTTGCTGGGAATCGCAATGCAGCTGCCGCTCATTATAAAGAAAAAACGTAGAGATGTGAGTGAGCATATTGGTTTTTATAATAACAACAGAAAGCTATATGTTCTGTGCGTACTATTTTTGACATTGCTTGTTGGAGTGCTGATCCCGTCTGCGTATATCGCGGCATCACCGCAGGAATACGTGAATATATCATACTTTGTGAGTCCACTGTGGTATGTTGTAAACACGTTTTGTCTTGCTGTGGGAACATTTGTGGTATGGTTGGGCGTTTTCTATTGGTTGGCAGGCAAAAAAGGCAGGTTATTTTTTGAGAAGATTCTCTGCGTGTTGTGTGCCGTTATGCTTGTTAACTATATGTTTTTCGGGACGGATTTCGGAATCATATCCTCAAACCTGAAGTATGAATCGGAAATATGGATAAGCTGGAAACAGTCTTTGGGAAACCTTGCTGTACTCACAGGAATAGCAATGATGGTCTTTTTTGCGGCTTCCAGGTGGAGCAAAGCTGTCGAAGCCGTGTTGCTTACTGCGGTACTTGCTGTAGGTGGAATGTCGCTGATGAACATCAATAAAACGATTGACCCTATAAAGCTTGCTGAAAAACAGGCAGAGGAGTACCATGAAACACTTCCGAGATTCACTTTAAGTAAAACAGGTAAAAATGTAGTTATACTTATGATGGATCGAGCGATGGGGGAGTTTGTGCCGTACATTTTCAACGAAAAGCCGGAACTGAAAAAGCAATATGACGGATTTACATACTATTCCAATGTAATATCCTACGGATCATACACCAATTATGGTTCTCCAGCCGTGTTCGGCGGCTATGAGTACACCCCTGTTGAGATGAACAAGCGAGATACTGAAAAACTTGTAGATAAGCACAACGAAGCACTAAAGGTGATGCCCGTGCTTTTTGCAGAGAATGGCTATGATGTCACTGTGTGTGACCCACCATATGCAAATTATCAATGGATTCCGGATCTGTCTATATTTGATGGGCATCCCCAAATAAGCTCATATATCACAGGTGGAAGATTTGCCGATGTTGAACAATTATGCGCTACTGTAAAAACGATGAAAAGGAATTTTTTCTGTTTCAGCCTAATGAAAACATTACCGCTATGTATGCAAAATGCGCTCTATGACGGAGGTAACTATAATCATGCTGTGCTGGAGAGAATGCAGACTACCAATCAGACAGTAGTTGACGTATCCCATGCTACAGGACGGTTTAGCATGTTTGAAGAGGCATATAACGCTCTGACGAATCTAACAACGATGACGGAAATAACGGATGACAAGCGTGAAACGCTGTTGATGCTGACGAACAACACAACGCATGATCCGGAACTTCTTAAGGCACCTGATTATACCCCTGAATATCAGGTGGACAACAGCGAATATGACGCGGAGAACGGTAATAGATTCACCGTGAATGGAAAGACACTGCATGTGGAAAGCACATTCCAAATGATACATTATCATGCTAACATGGCTACGTTTATTCAGCTGGGAAAATGGTTCGAGTTCATGCGCGAAAATGATGTGTATGACAATACGCGTATTATTATTGTTTCCGACCACGGAAAGGATTTAGGTTGTCTGGAAGAAAACGAACAATTTGTGGAAAAATGGTATCCGCTTCTCCTTGTGAAAGACTTTGATAGCAGAGGGTTTGTGGTTTCGGATGAATTCATGACAAATGCAGACGTACCCACACTTGCTACTCAAGACGTGATTGAAGACCCAGTCAACCCATTTACGGAGAGACCAATAAACAGTGACGAAAAGACTGCACATGTACAGATTATAAGTGGTTCGAAAGCATGGCAAGTGGAAATAAACGACGGCAACACTTTTCTTCCTTCAACTTGGGCGAGCGTTCACGACGATATTTGGGATCTCTCCAACTGGAGCTTCTGCGATGAGGAAGTTGTCGTGAAAGAACACGCCCTGCCGTAGGCTCTCCAATCCCTCAATCCTAAATCCGCAAGGAGAATGAAATATGACTTTTCTGTACATAGACCCCGGAACGGGGAGCATGCTGTTTACTATACTCATCGGAGTGATTGGCGCGGCAGTTTACTCGCTGAAAATGTTGTGGATAAAGATGAAGTACAAGCTAACCGGTGAAAAGACGGAGACCGTCGGAGAGAAGATTCCATTCGTGATTTTTTCGGATGACAAACGTTATTGGCGTATTTTTGAGCCGATATGCCGCGAGCTTGGCAAACGTGGAAAGAATGTGGTGTACATGACGCAGTCGGAGGATGACCCGGCGTTTGGAGGCAACTTAGAGAACGTCACGGTTGAGCGCCTCGGCAAGGACAACAAGGCATTTGCCCGCATGAATTTCCTCAATGCCAACATAGTCCTGTCTACCACGCCCGGCTTAGAGGTTTACCAGTGGAAACGCTCAAAAACCGTGGACTGGTACGTGCATATCCCGCACGCGGCCACGGAGGTCGTTTTGTACAGAATGTTCGGCATCGACTACTACAATGCTGTCATGATATCAGGCGACTATGAGCAGCGCGACATACGCTTTTTGGAAAAACTGCGCGGTTTACCCGAAAAGGAGCTTGTGAAAGTCGGTATTCCGTATATGGATAATATGGCGGAACGATTGATGAATGACACACCACTGCCCACGCACGAGCGCACCGTGTTACTCGCACCTTCATGGGGCAAAAGTGCCATCTTCGGCGTCTACGGAGGGCGCATAATTGCCGAGCTTTTGAAAACCGGCTACCATGTCATAGTCCGCCCGCACCCGCAGTCCTTTGAATCCGAAAAGGAAACGATTGAAAAGCTTATGCGTGAATACCCTCAGAGCGAGCAACTGGAATGGAACCGCGACACGGATAACTATGAGGTTCTCCGCCACTCAGACATAATGGTTACGGACTTCTCGGGTGTGGCGTTTGACTTCTCGTTGGTGTATGACAAGCCCATCATCTACGCAAACCCCGATTTCAATGTGGACGTTTACGATGCGTGGTGGCTTGATTACCCAATATGGACGAGTACGGCATTGCCGCGCATCGGCTGTGAACTGACGGAGAAGAATATGCCCCGGCTTAAAGAGCTTATAGATGAGTGCCTTAGCGAGCCACACTATACCGACGGCAGACGCGCTGTGAAAGAGGAGACTTGGTGTTATCCCGGAGAAGCCGCTCAACGTGCCGCAGATTATCTGATCGAAAAATACGAAGAGCTGACGCAGAACAGACAGAGCGTTTGAACGAGAATAGAAACACTGGTTCTCAAATGCGGAAAAAGGAATGCACTTATGTATAGAGTTGACAACGCAATTATTATGGCGGCGGGAGCATCAAGCCGATTTGCACCCATTTCTTATGAAATGCCAAAGTCACTAATAAAAGTTAGAGGAGAGGTGCTTCTTGAACGACAGATAAGGCAATTGAGAGAGGCTGGAATAGATGAAATAGTTCTTGTAGTAGGTTATATGAAAGAACAGTTCTATTATCTGAAAGATAAGTACGGCGTTATTATTACCGAAAATGATCAGTGGAGAAGAAGAAATAACAATTCGAGCATATATGCGGCGAGAGCATATATACACAATTCATATATATGCTCATCTGATAACTTTTTCGCGATTAATCCATTTGAAAAATATGTGGATGATTCTTACTACTCGGCACTTTACGCCCATGGAGAAACCTCAGAGTGGTGCATCACAGAAGGTGATGACGGATACATTAATAGTGTTCAAATAGGTGGAAGTAACTCATGGTATATGATGGGACACGTGTTTTGGAATGAGTACTTCAGCAAGCGGTTTATGGAGATTCTTCTGTCTGAATATGAGCAAGAACGGACACGAGGACTCCTATGGGAGTCAATTTATATGGAGCATCTTGGTGAACTCAAGCTCAGAATGAGAAAATACGATAGTAAAAGCATATATGAATTTGACACCCTAGATGAATTGAGAAACTTTGATAGCGATTATATAATGACCTCCAATTCTAAAATAATGTCTCAGATTGCACGGGAGCTGAGTTGTTCGGAAAGAGAGATAAGCGGTTTGCTTGCAATAAAGCAACCGGGGGTTGTAGAGGCGAGTGGGTTCAGCTTTAATTGCCGAGGAAAGTGCTATTTATATGATTATACTAAAATGGAGGTAATGCAAATTGACAAATAGTATATGCACAGATGATAAAGACAGAATAGAGTTCTTAACTCAAACAGTACTCGGGAAAAAAACTTGCTTATCAATAAAAAGGATGGGCGGGCTTACAAACAGAACATACGAAGTTACTTTTGCTGATGGGGAAAGCTATGCCGTCAGAATCCCGGGCGATGGAACTGCGGAAATGATAGAAAGAGCGGACGAGAAGAAAAGCACGAAGTTGGCGTGCGATCTGAAAATTGATGCAGAGCTTCTTTATTTCGGGGATGATGGAGAAAAAGTAACGGCTTTTATTCCTAATGCAATTACAATGTCTGTAGATACACTTAAAAATGACGATATTATTGCACGTGTGGCGGAAGTGTTAGAAAGACTCCATAACTGTGGTGTTGATACCGGTGTGCCTTTTGAAGTGTTTGACATGGCTACAAGCTATGAAAAAATAATTTTGGAAAACAGAGTTGCTTTGTATGCCGACTATGAGAACGTCAAAGAAAAGGTTATGTCTGTAAAGAGTGTTATCGACAATGTCTGCAATCCGATGAAAGTGCCGTGCCATAATGACCCGCTTTGTGAAAACTGGGTTATGTCAGGTGAGAACCGTATGTTTCTGATTGACTGGGAATATGCGGGGATGAATGATGGCTTTTGGGATTTGGCCGATGTATCTATAGAGGCTGAATATGATTCAAAATGTGACGAGCTACTTTTGAAAAAATATTTGCACAGAGAACCCAATAAGCTCGACTGGAAGCATTTTTTTGCCTACAAGCTATATGTTGACTATCTTTGGACACTGTGGGCAAAAACGAGAGTGCCTTACGACGGACAAGCGATGGAGGATTGGGCAAAAGAACGATATAAACGTCTGAAGTCCAATATTTCAGCGTTTGAAGCGTTGTGAATTCATCTAGTCAATAAATACGCAATCATGCGCCACAAGGAATAGTAATGCGCTAGGGAGGAATGAGAAATGCTTTCGGGTATAGTTGCGGGAATAACATGGGCAATAGAAACAATTGTGCTTGGCATAGCCTTGGGAATGTCACCGTTTTTCTCAACTGAGCAGGCGATAGCCTTGGCACCTTTTGTCTCAACCTTTATTCATGACAGCTTCTCGGCAATTTGGGCGATGGTCTACAACGGATTACGGGGAAACCTGAAAAATGTATGGAAGGCGTTTCAAACACGAAGCGGAAGATTTGTAGCTCTGGCGGCTGTTATTGGAGGTCCAATAGGCATGACGGGATATGTCATGTCGCTCAATTACATGGGAGCATCAATAGGCGCGGTTGCCAGTGCGGCTTTTCCTGCAATAGGTGCAATACTTGCACATTTTTTTCTGAAAGAGAGAATGCAATGGTATAGATGGGTGCTGCTTGTCTTTACTCTGCTTGGAGTATATGGGCTGAGCTATTCCCCGGAAATAGATATAACGAACTTCTGGCTCGGCGCAAGTGGCACATTAATGTGCGCTTTTGGCTGGGGAATAGAGGCTGTTATTCTGGCAAAATGTATGCAAGATGCAAGTGTGAAGGATGAATACGCACTGCAAATCAGACAGACAACATCCGCCTTGGTATACGGCGTGGTTGTTTTACCTTTGATGAAAGGCTGGGGCTTTACAACAAGCCTTTTTGTGAATAGCGGGATACTTATACCCATTATAGCCGTAGCAGCATTTTTTGCAACATTGTCTTACCTTTGTTATTACAGAGCAATCGCAAATATAGGAGCTTCAAAGGCGATGGCCTTAAATGTTACTTATGCGGCGTGGGCAATCATGTTTACTGCAGTCTTTTTGAAAGATGCAAGTGTGATAACTCCTGTTACAATAATCTGTTCGTTTATAGTTATAATTTGCGGAATATTTGCTGCGGCTGACTTTAAGGACATTTTCGGAAGGAACAGAAGAGTTTAAGATTTATAGAAGGATCATATACACAAGAATAAGTGCTGTTGACACGGAAACTTGCTTTTTTCCTGTACATACTCCCCAGCGCAAGGGTTGCCGCTTACGTGCCGTTTTCCGGGATTCATCAATTGACAAACACCGTGTACTGTAATAGAATATACTCGGAAAAGGGTTAAACGAGATTAACTAATACATACGGTGCAATGCCGGATAGGAGCGGGAATATGACGCTTGACGAGCTTAAAGTGGGTGCGAGCGGGATGATTACGGCGGTTGGCGGCGAGGGCGCGTTGCGCTGTCGTCTGCTTGACATGGGGCTGACGCCACGTGCAAAGGTCACGTTGCAAAAAGTTGCCCCGATGGGTGACCCGATAGAGATACGTGTTCGCGGATACGAGCTGACTCTGCGTGTTGAGGATGCACGTAAAATTGCAGTGGAGGAGGTAAGCGAAGCATGATATTTGCACTTGCCGGTAACCAAAACTGCGGCAAAACCACGCTTTTTAACGCACTCACCGGCTCAAACCAGCATGTCGGAAACTTCCCAGGTGTGACTGTGGATCAAAAACTCGGTGAGATAAAGGGACAGAAAAACTGCTCCATCGTTGACTTACCGGGCATATACTCTCTGCGCCCGTACACGCAGGAGGAGATCGTCACGCGCGATTTTATCATCAATCAGAAGCCCGACGGTATTATTAATATCGTCGATGCCACCAATATAGAGCGCAACCTGTATCTCACGCTTCAGCTTTTGGAGTTGCGTGTTCCGACAGTTCTTGCATTGAACATGATGGACGAGGTTGCGGCAAACGGAGGTTCTGTTGATGTCGCGGCAATGAGCGAGACGTTGGGCATTCCCGTTGTGCCGATATCTGCGGCAAAAGGTGAGGGCATAGCGGAGCTTGTCACGAAAGCCGTCGAGACCGCCCGCAACAAGACTCTGCCAAAAGTTTACGACTTTTGCGAAAACGGCTCTGCGGTGCATCGCTGCATTCATGCCGTTGTTCATCTCATACAGGATCATGCCGACAAGCTGGGCGTTTCCTCACGTTTTTGCACGACAAAGCTTATTGAGGGCGACGATGCACTTGAAGCAGAGCTTGGTCTTGACCAAAACGAGAAGGAACTTCTCGAACACTGCATATTGCAAATGGAGATTGAGTCTGGGCTGGATCGCAACGCCGCACTTGCGGATATGCGCTATACATTTATAGAAAGCGTCGTTGCCGATACGGTGGTAAAATGCCGTGAGAGCCGTGAGCATAAACGCTCCATGCGCCTTGACCGTGTTCTCACCGGCAAGTATACCGCTTTGCCTGTGTTCCTCGCGGTGATGTTCTTGGTGTTTTATCTCACGTTCAATGTAATCGGCTCATGGCTTTCGGATATGCTCAGCCTCGGCATAGATGCGCTGACGACGGTTGTGGATAACGCGCTTACGGTATACGGCATAAATCCCGTTGTACACAGTCTTGTGATTGACGGTATTTTTGCCGGTGTGGGTAGTGTTTTGAGCTTCCTGCCGATAATCGTTGTTTTGTTTTTCTTCCTGTCTATCCTTGAGGACACAGGATATATGGCGCGTGTGGCATTCGTGATGGATAAGCCCCTGCGCCGTCTGGGACTCTCGGGGAGGAGCTTTGTGCCGATGCTCATTGGCTTTGGCTGTTCCGTCCCAGCTATCATGGCAACGCGCACCGTCTCCTCAGAGCGTGACCGCCGCATGACTATTATGCTCACACCCTACATGAGCTGTTCGGCAAAGATACCTATCTATGCCACCTTTGCGGCGGCGTTTTTCCCGGCGCATTCCGGGCTTGCCATGATTAGCCTTTACGTGATGGGCATGGCAGTGGGGGTTATTGTTGCCCTCGTGCTGAAAAGTACAACCTTCCGCGGCAATCCCGTTCCCTTTGTCATGGAGCTTCCGAATTATCGTATGCCCTCGGCAAAAAGCGTTGGGCTTTTGCTGTGGGAAAAGGCGAAAGATTTTTTACAGCGTGCATTCACGATTATCTTCATTGCCACCATTCTTATCTGGTTCCTGCAAAACTTCGATACGCGGCTTAATG
>CAZBYU010000028.1:0-10623 GCA_964496235.1 uncultured Oscillospiraceae bacterium
ATATACCGCCGTAAGTCATAAGGAACGCGGCAAGGCTTACGCCCCAGATAGCGTATTTCGCACCGACCTTACCCGCAATTGCTTTTCCGAGAGAGTATGCCGCACCGGAGGCATCCATAGCCGCGGCATAGATGGAGCAGAAAAGGAAGAGCAGAAACCACGACTTAACAAAGCCGACAGTTCCGGCCATGAAGTCGCCGGTCATCGTCTCCAAAACGGGAAGACCGGTAAGGAGACACATAACAACACCGGAGATAACACCGGCCAATGCAAGAGGAACCTTTCTCCAAACGAGAATGATCATTACAATAAACGCTAGAATAACACCCATTTTTATATTCCTTTCAGGTTGTTCTTAAATGTAGCTGTATGTATTATTTGAAAACTGTGAAATCTACTTGGAAGGGATCAACTCCGCACATAAACTCCTTGCGGTGGGATACGACGGTCTGTCCCTCCTCCGTGGTTTTGAAAGCATTTGCAACCTCGGACGCCTCGCTGTAAAACAGCTCCAAAATGCCGTCAATGCTCAATTGCTCATAAGAAGCCGGTTCTCCGTTTACTTTCCTGTCGATAACAAGATGCTGATTGTAACCGTAAAACACGTCCTTCGGCATACGCATCATGCAACCGGAGTGAACAACGAACCATTCTCTCGTGTAATCCTCAAAGGACACAGAGGGAGCTGTTCTTTGAAGAAGGCTGATCTTCTTTTTGCACTCGGGAGTGATTCTGCACGGAATGGAAACATTCTCAAGGCAGGTGAAGCTTTCCGTGTAATCGGCAAAAGATTCATGCGATACAGTCGCTTCTTTATACTCAGCTGAGGCGTGAGCCAGTTCGTACTCTCTCAAAGTCTCGTAGCGTTCGATAGAGAATGCATCTGCAATGAGAGCGTCGTGCGAGGCATCTCCCTTTTCCTTAAGATACACGTAGTTTTGTTCGTACCCGGCAAGTCCGCCAACCGCAAGACACTTTGGAGCATAGCTTTCTTCAAGCTGAGTGCGAAATTCCTCTGCACTCATTTCGGGCTTTTTTCGGAACAGTGTGATGCAGGATATCATTTTTACTTTCCTCCCGTATCAATACTTATTACATTAATGAATTGGTTCTGTCTATTTGCCAATCAGTAGAAAAGAACACCGAGAATAGTGCAGAGGACCAAACCGAGGAAGTTGATGACAACGGTAACCATAAAGAGATCGCCGTAGGATTCCTTATGAGTCAAATCACATGCCGCCATAGTCGTACACATTACGCCGTTCCAAGGCAGAGAGTCCAAAACAATAACAGCGCAGGAAAGAACACGGTGCATAATTTCGGGATTAAGCCCCATTGTGAGGTACTTATCGGCAAGAAGCTCGCACGCAAGTGCGGCGCCGCCGGAACCGGACGCACATACGCCGGTGATAATCGTTGCGCCAAGAGCCCACGAGATGAGGGGGTTACCCTTCATATTGCTTGCGATATTCAGCATTTTCTCAAATACGGTAGTTAGCTTTGCAACATTACCGAGACCGACAACGGGAGCTGTACCCATGGTCGAGCTTATACCGCTCTGAGTGCCGACGATGAGGGGCTGAACCTTGTCGTTTATACGCTTCCAGAACAGAACGTAGGCGACAACTATGCCGCATACCATTGCAATAAGTACATCAAGCTTTATGACATTGAGAACAACAATGATAACTACCAGCGGGATAAGTGCAAGCCAGTGGTTTACAGTGCCGCGCTGCTCGTTTTCTTCGAGGAGACGCTGAATCTTTTCAGTGGGAACAAAGCCCTCGCCCTTCTTTTGGTTGCGGTTGTTCTTCCAGATAAGATAGAGGTTTGAAAGCACGAAGAGAAACACGCCGACTATGATGCTCACCATCGGTGCGGCACGTACATCTGTGCCGAGGTAAGTGGTGGGAATGACATTGCACACGCCGGGAGAACCCCATAGCACATTGGGAGCCGTGAATGCGCCGGCTCCGATAGCCGCGGGAATCATACGGCGCGATATATTTGCCTCCTTGAAAAGAACAAGTGCAATCGGATACATGGCAAACACTATGACAAATGCAGAAATGCCGCCGTAGCAGAGTACAAACGCCGCAAGGCTAACGCCCCAAATAGCACCCTTTGCACCAAGAAGATTTGCAAGCCATTTGCCGAGAGAATATGCCGCACCAGAAGAGTCCATTACCGCCGCATAAATTCCGCAAAGTGCAAACAGCAGGAAATAAGACTGTACAAAGCCGGCCGCCGCGGACATAAATTCACCCTTCATTATGTCCAGGGTATTCAGTCCGGTAAGAATACACATGACAACAGTTGCCACAATGGCTGCCAGCGCGGCGGGAATCTTTTTGTAAACCATTATGACCATGAGTATCAATGGGATTAAAACGCTCACTTTTTTCTGCCTCTCTTTTAAGTTATTTTTTTGTCAACGCCTTGCCGTGTATCTTAACAGATAGTGATAAAAATAACAACTATGCACTTTTTTGTACGTAGCAACCAAAAAGTGCGTAGTTGTCTTTTTTGATTTTATGTATAATAATTGGTATATTCAACGCCTTACCTAGTCATAAAGTATCAAGCCTACGGAGGAAGTTAGTATTATATGGAATTAAAAAAAGTATTTGAACCCGGAAAAATCGGCAAGCTTGAGCTTAAAAATCGCCTTGTCGTCAGCGCAATGTCCTCTCACCTCGGCAATCCCGACGGAACTCCCAACGAAGAGGTCACATGCTATCTTGAAGCTAAAGCCAAGGGTGGCTGGGGGCTGATTTTCACGGAAGATCTGGGTGTGACCGAAGATGCAGGCAGCGATCCGATAGTCGGCTCTCTGTGGAACGACAGTCAGATCCCCGCTTGGAAAGAGACCGTTCGTCGCGTCCATGCCGTCGGTGGCACGATGGGGGCGCAGATATATCACGCGGGACGCGAGAGAAAGCTGACCGCCTACGATACATATCCCGTCGCTCCCTCTGCCATTAAGGAACCCACTGTCAACTATGTTCCCCGTGCACTTGAAATAGAAGAAATCCATGACCTCGTAAAGGCATATGCAGAATGTGCGCGAAGGGTTGTGGAATGCGGATTTGACTGTGTAGAAATCCACGGTGCACACGGATATCTTATTAATCAGTTTATGTCTCCGTTTTCCAACAAGCGCACCGACGAGTACGGCGGTACATTGAACAACCGTATGCGATTCCCGCTTGAAATAGTGAAAGCTGTCCGTGAGGCTGTCGGCAACGAATTCCCGATAGTTTTTCGCTTTAACACCTGCGACTATGTTGAAGGCGGCATTGAATTGCCCGAAGCCATCGTAATGGCAAAAATGCTGGAAGATGCCGGCGTGGACGCTCTGCACTGCACTCAGGGTATGTTCGCCTCAAAGCAAAGCATCATTGCTCCCGGCTTTATTCCCGTTATGAATTATGCAAATAATGTTGCAACCATTAAAGCTTCCGTCAACATACCGGTTATAGGTGTCGGGCGTTATAATGACATTTACATGACCGAAGCCATGCTTGAAGACGATAAAGCCGACTTTATTGCCATGGCTCGCGCCTCTCTCGCAGACCCCGAGCTTCCCAACAAGGCAAAAGCCGGGAAAATCGACGAAATTATCCATTGCATCGGCTGTGACCAGGGTTGCACAGGTGAAACGGCAATCGGAAACCGCGTAAACTGCATTGCAAATCCACACACTTGCCGCGAGACCGTGTATGACCTTTCTGTTGTCGACAACCCCAAAAAGGTCTTTGTCGCGGGCGCAGGCGTTTCCGGTCTTTCTGCCGCATACGGTGCTGCCGAACGAGGTCACCACGTCACGATTTTTGAGGCGACAAATGAATTGGGCGGTCAGTGGCTTGCCGCGGCAATACCGCCGGGAAAAACCGAATACAATTCTCTCATTTACAATTACAGAAATATCATCAAAAAGTACAACATCGAACTGCGCTTGAATACCGAGCTGACGAAAGAGATCGTTGAACAAGAGAAGCCCGATGCTGTCATTCTCGCAACCGGCGGCACGCCAATGTTCCTTCCCATACCCGGACTTGACAACAGAGATTTCGTAAAAACCGCTATTGAAGTTCTTCGCGGGCGTACTGCTTACGGCAAGCGTGTAGTTGTTGCAGGCGGCGGCATGACCGGTGCGGAAACCGCAGTGTTTTTGGCGGTTCAAGGCTGTGATGTCACGATGATAGAAATGGCGGCCGATATTATCACGGATGCTGTTGCCCAACCCAAAGCCTGTCTTTTTGAACACATCAGAAAGTACGGCATCAAGGTTCACACGAACACCAAGCTCACTAGTGTCGAAGAAGGAACTGTGTATGCGGAGGAGTACGGCGAACCTGTTGAATTCAAGCATATAGACATGCTCGTGAATGCGATGGGCGTTCGCAGTAACAATCCCTTGGAGACTCAGCTTGCCGACTGCGGTTGCAAGATCGTGGTTGTCGGCGATGCAAAGAAGACCAAAAACGGCTATACAAATATCCGCGAGGGCTACGACGCGGGCAACGCAATTTGATCCATACTACAGCTCCATACATCTGATGATATTTTTGAAAGGAGATAACTACAATGATAAGCAGATGTGGTTTACTTGTAAAAAAAGCGGGAATGTCGACCGAGGAATTCAGAGATTTTTGGTTCAACGAACACGGTCCTATAGCGGCTCAGATGAAAAACCTTCGCCGCTACGAGCAACACTTGGTTGTTGACAATGAGCAACGTCATGAGATATCCCGCGGCTCAGTGGAGATTGACGGCTACTCCGAGCTGTATTTTGACGATATTTACAGCATGGAAGAGGGCGTTGCATCTCTCCACGGTGCAGGCACGAACGATCTGACGAACTTTGTCGACAGCTGCAAGCTTCTCATATTCGTCAAGAAGTTTGATACACCTGTTCCCGAAGAATTGAAAGGTCAGAAGCTTATCAAAAGAATGTCTTTCCTCTCTCGCGCCGAGGGTGTCTCCGTCGATGATTTTCAGCGCGAGTGGTGGGGCTTGCATTCCGACCTTGTGAGAAAGATCCCCGGGTATGTCGGATACGCCCAAAACCTTGTCATAGACCGTATCATAAACGGCAAACACGTTCCCTATGAAGAGCTTCCCATTGACGGCATGGTAGAGTTCTGGTTTAAGGATATGGACGCCTTCAACGAATGCTATTCCTCCGAGGAGTTTGCCCGTACTGCCGCTCACGGAAAGACGTTCCTCGGCAATGTAAGCACTTACTTGATGGAAACCGCCCGCTACCCTGTTTCCGGCAAATAACGCCCGAATTCTTCTCTCCTACATTTGTTGGTTTGACATATTGTCGTAACATATGCTAAAATAACATTAAAATTTTGAAGGAGTTGCGTATGTCAGATCACAAGCATGATTTGGAAAGCTGCAGTTTGTATCCTGCCGCAGTCGCCATGAGCGGAAAGTGGAAGTTTTATATCATCTGGTATCTTCATCTGGCTTTACCTAACCCTTGCAGATACGGTGAGTTAAAAAGGCACATTCCGTATAATATTTCGCACAAGGTTTTTTCACAGCAATTGCAGGAGCTTGAGCGTGACAAAATTGTTGTGCGGACAGAATATGATGAAAAAATCCCGCGCGTAGAATACAGCCTGACCGAGCAGGGAAAGTTTTTGGCTCCGGTTATTCTTTATCTGAGAGACTGGTCTGCGGCTTTTAACGAACAGTTTGGATATGACGCACTTGTCGAACGAACTCAAGGAAAAATTGACGGAAATTCAATTACATACGGTTACGAGTCAAAAGAACTGAATAAGCATGTGAAAATCGAGTTTGATTTTTTATAAATCAATAAAGAGCATTGGGCTAACCCACTCCCCTTTTTCTTTGTCTTTTGCCTCAAAATGCAGAATGCCCCGACAGCTTAATCTACAGCTGTCGGGGCATTTTACTTACTTATATGCAACTATTTGATTCAAGGCTCTCTTTGTATCTTGGTTATAGGTGCGCCCTGACGCTTTGCACCGGCAACAGGCTGAGCGCGGCGAACCTCTTGCCCCCTTGCGTTGTCGGCAGGCTGTTGTGCTGGAGCGGAAACCGCCTTCGCCTTTGCGGGAGCGGACTGGGTCTCGACCGGTGTCGCGGTAGTTGTAGCGGTTGCAACCGCCGTACCACCCATGGAATTGAAAGCGTTGTGTGCGGTTTGAAGCTTTTTAAGAGCTTCGCTTACACTCTCCTCAGACTGCTTCATTATCTCGTCGACGTACTCTGCCGCAACACGACGAAGCTCCTTGGACTTAGCCTCGGCGGAATTGATCATCTCTGCACTTCTCGCGCGAGCGACGCGAACGATCTCCTGTTCCTCTATCATCGCCTTGGACTTTTCCTCGGCACTCTTACGCATAGCCTCAGCCTCGCGCTTGGCATTGCCGATAAACTCATCACGCGCGGAAACAAGACGTTTCGCCTCAGCCAACGCACTGGGCAAATTCGCCTTTATCTCATTGATTATATCAACGGCCTTTTCTCGCTCGATTATGCATTTGTCGTTTCCGAGAGGAACACCCCATGCCTCGGTGACCATGCCGTAAAGAATATCAAGGAGTTCTATAATGTCGGTGCTGTTGTCCATCAATCATTCCTCCATTGCAAAGCTTTATTTTGAATATCATCTATTATTTCATCCGGCACAAAGCCGGTAAGATCCGCACCGTATTTAGCCATCTCACGGACTATAGATGAGCTGAGGAAGGTATACTTGGCACTAGCCGTGAGAAACATGGTTTCCATATCGGGGTTAATCTTTTTGTTGAGAAGATCCATCTGAAATTCATAATCAAAATCCGAGGCCGCGCGTAAGCCTTTTACCACGGTCGCGCCCTCATATTGCTTTGCATACTCAGCCAGAAGACCATCGGGCGTATCAACTCGGACATTCGGATACTTCGCCACAACGCGGCGAACCATGTCCGCACGCTCCTCCACCGAGAACATCGGTGAGGTTTTGGAGGCATTTTTCATAACGACAACCACCACATCGTCAAATATCTTTGACGTGCGGCGAATGATGTTGAGGTGTCCAAGTGTGATCGGGTCAAAACTACCCGGGCAAATTGCTGTGCTCATGCGAAGTCTCCTGCCGATTGCGGCGATTTTACATATTTACAAAGCTTGACCTTGCCATAGCGATACTCTCGCACTTTTTCATACGGCTTTGTCATCTCCGGAAGCTCCCTTTCTCGTGAAGCTTCGCATATTATTATACCACTATCCGACAATATGTCAACCGAATTGATGATTTTCAGCACCTCATCATACACGGATGATGCGTATGGCGGGTCGATGAGAATAAGGTCAAACTTCCCCGCCGAACGCAGAAAGGACAATGCATCGGTATTAAGCACCGTGCCTGTCAAGCCACAGGCTTTAAGATTTGCTTTAACTATTTTTACCGCCGCACTGCTTTCATCAACAAACACACACTCCGCCGCACCACGGCTGAGGCACTCAATGCCAAGCTGACCCGTTCCTGCGAACAAATCTAGGACTCGCCGTCCTTCAATGTCAAACTGAATGATATTGAATAGTGCTTCCTTGACATTGTCTGTTGTGGGGCGAATATCGTAGTTTTCCGGTGTCATCAGTCTTCTGCCGCGTGCCGAGCCGGTTATTACTCTCATTTTGCCTCTCCTTTACCGCTGTGAAAATAATCGTATATCGCATAAGCCGTGTTTTTCGGCACAACAAGTCGGAGCTGTTCCACACTCGCCTCTTTCACGGCTTTAACGGATTTGAAGTATTTCATCAGCTCAGTTCTGCGTTTCGCGCCGACCCCGGGGATTCTATCCAATGCGGATACATAGCCCTCATTTCTCAACGCACGCTGATACTCGATCGCAAAGCGGTGTGTTTCCTCCTGAATGCTTCCAATCAGCGCGAAAACCACCGGATTACCGCTTATACCTATCTCCTCGCCGTCCGGGCTTATCAGTGCGCGGGTGCGGTGTCTGTCATCCTTCACCATGCCATACGTCGGCACGGAGAGCTTCAGCTCATTAAGAGCGTCAAGTGCCATCTTCGCATGATTCTCACCGCCATCGATAAGCAAAAGCTGCGGCAAAGGCGAAAAGCTTTCATCACCGTCAACATAGTGCTTAAAGCGTCTGTAGACCGCCTGACGCATGCTGGCGTAGTCATCGCGTATCGGCATATCCTTTATGCGAAACTTTTTATATGCACGTTTAAGCGGCTTTGCGTTGACATGTACCGTCATCGCCGCGACAATGCCCGTATCGCCGAGGTTTGAAACATCAAACGCTTCAATGCGCTCGGGAAGCTCATCAAGGTCAAGTGCCTTCTGCAACCATTCAAGCGTCTTGTTTGCCCGCTGAGCGGCGGTGGTACGCCGCTGTATCTCCTCGCGGGCGTTTAATGCCGCGCTTTCTATAAGCCGCATGCGTTCTCCGCGCTTCGGGGTGTCTATATATATTCTGCGTCCGCTCGTCTCGCTCAAAATCTCTTCAAGTGCTTCACGTGAGTCAATTTCACACGGCAACAGCACGGACTTCGGCCACCCGCCGCGATGTGCGGTATAATACTGCAACACAAGATCTGCCACAGCCTCATTATCATCTTCAAGCGGCTCGTCCATCATTTCAACATCTTTGCCGACAAGATCTCCATTAACAAAGTGTAACACAACGAAGCAGGATTTTGCCCCGCGGGCAAAGCCTATTGCGTCAGCATCGGCAAAGGCCGTGGATATAACGCGCTGTTTATTAGCAAGGCTCTCTACGGCACGAAGACGGTCTCTAAGCTCGGCGGCGGCTTCAAAACGCAATTCGTCCGCCGCACGTTCCATTTTCTCGGTCAGATATTGGGAAAGCTCTTCACTTTTCCCCTCGAATATCAAAGCCGCCTGTGCGATACGACGTCGGTACTCTTCCCCATCTGGGTCACCTCTGCACCAGCCGGCGCACACACCCATCTGGTAGTTGAGGCATGGTCTTTCTTTTCCGATATCGCGCGGGAATTTTTTGCCGCACTGCGGCAACATAAACGCCTTCTGCACGGTTTCTATAATATCATGGGTCTGTCCACGCCCGCCGAACGGTCCGAAATAACGCGCACCGTCTCTTGTCTGTTTACCGATCAGCGTAATACGCGGATACTCGCTTTTTACGTCTATACGAACGTACGGATAGCCCTTATCGTCCTTTAAGAGAATGTTATATTTCGGTTTATGACGTTTTATAAGCGAGTTTTCGAGAACAAGAGCCTCAAATTCACTCCCCGCGACAATTACGTTAAAGTCGCACACCTTTTCCACCATGGCGGCAACCTTAGGCAAATGCTCACCATGAAAATAGCTGGACACGCGGTTTTTCAGCTTCTTCGCCTTGCCGACGTATATGACCTCCCCATGCACGTCGAGCATGATATATACCCCTGGCAAAAGGGGGAGATTATTTGCTTTTTCACTGAGGGTATCGAGCATTTATACAGCCTCGCTTTTTTCGGTTACGTCGCTTTCGTCCTTTTTGCCGAGAAGCGTCCAAATCGTAATTGACAAAACCACGATAACGCCGCCTATAAGCGCGAATACGCCCGGACGCTCTCCGTCAAAGATAAGTACCCACACCGGGTTCAAAAGCGGCTCAAGTGCGCCTAAAAGGCAACATGCCAGCGGTGGGCAATAGCGTGTTGATTTAACATAGAGTATATACGATATACCGAGCTGAAAAACGCCGAGAATCAGAATAGACGCAGTTGCAATGGGAGTAAACTCGGGTTTTGTTGTAACGATAAACGGCAGTCCAATCAGAAAGGTGAACATCTGACCGTTTAATATCGCGCTGAAGCGTTCATCACCCTCTATATTGCCGACGACGATGAACATTCCCGCCATAAACATGCCCGCCGCAATGGCAACGAGGTTGCCGAGAATATATCCGGGCTGAAGCTGGTCAAAGAAAAACAGCGCGATCCCCGCAAGGGTTGCAACGACAACATATAGGTCATTGCGGCGAATTTTTTCCTTAAAGAATATTGCAGAAAAAACGACAATGAAAACAGGGCTTGTAAACTGCAGAACTATGGCATTTGCCGCCGTAGTAAGCTTATTGGCCACGGCAAAACATGTGTATACGCTTCCGGCAAAGAACCCGCCGAGAAGTGTACGGCGCGAGAGAATATACTTTTTACGCGTTATAAGCATATAAACCGCAAAAGTCACGGCGGCAATGAGACTACGCATACCGGCCACGGCAAAGCCGTTCCACGGTATAAGCTTCATAAATATACCCGCAACGCTCCACAGTGCGGCACACAGGAGCATCTCAAGGGAGGCAACAGTTTCTTTTTTTAATTTCATAATACACCATATAAGTAAAGGGGCGTGATGCCACGCCCCTGTTTCGATAAATTTTGAATTAACGGCTCACTCGGAAAAATCGGAGTCAATCAGCTCGGAAAGGGTCGCAATGGCTTCATCCTCATCCGCACCGTCGGCAATGATGGTTATAGCAGTACCCTTGACAATACCGAGGGAAAGAACGCCCAGAAGGCTCTTCGCGTTAACACGACGCTCATCCTTTTCGACCCAAATGCTGCTTTTGAACTCGTTGGCTTTCTGAATAA
>CAZBYU010000029.1:0-10356 GCA_964496235.1 uncultured Oscillospiraceae bacterium
TGCCGGGGTTGAGGACGCTGTTGCAACCGATTTCGACATTGTCGCCGAGGATTGCGCCGAACTTTTTGCGCCCGGTTTCAATGTTGTTATCGGGTTCTTTGACGACAACCGTGGTCTTATCCGCCTTTACGTTGCTGGTTATCGCACCGGCACCCATGTGGGATTTATAGCCGAGGACGGAATCACCGACGTAGTTATAATGCGGCACTTGAACCTTATCAAAGAGAATAACATTTTTAAGCTCCGTGGAGTTGCCGACAACCGCGTCCTTGCCGACGATGGCACTGCCGCGAATAAAGGCGCAATGGCGCACTTCCGCGCCGTGGTCGATAATGCAGGGAGAGCCGACATATGCCGAGGGGAAAACCGTCGCGTCCTTTGCAATCCACACTCCGTCGGCGGGGTGATCAAACTCGTCGGCGGGGAGTGATTCCCCTATAGCAAGAATATAGTCCTTAATTCCGTCAAGAACCTCCCAAGGATAGGTTTTGCCTTCAAAGAGATCGGTAGCTATCGTTTTGGTCAAGTCCAAGAGTTCTTTAATCTCAGTCATTTTATTTCACCTTTATAAGCTTTCCCGCCGCCTGCATCGCGGCGATGATATCGTCCACCTTCTGTTCACACAGTTCCTGTGTACCCGCCTCGACCATTACGCGAAGAAGCGGCTCGGTCCCGCTCTTGCGGAGGACAACGCGCCCCTCGTCGCCCAGCTCTTCTTCCACACGCTTCACGGTGCTTTTGACCTCGTCACAGTTGAGGGTATCGTCCTTATCCGTAACAACGACATTCTTCAGCTTTTGCGGATACATCGTCATTCCGGAGGCTAGAACGGAAAGAGGCTGTTTTGTCTCCGTGACGCTTTCCATGATCTTTATCGCGGTGAGTATACCGTCACCGGTGTTGGCAAGGCGACCGAAGATAATGTGACCCGATTGCTCGCCGCCAATAAGATGACCGTTATTTCGCATATTCTCGGCAACGTACTTATCGCCGACGGCGGTTTTTTCATAGCCTATACCGAGAGCGTCGAGAGCCTTATAAAGCCCCATATTGGACATAATAGTGGTGACGACCTTTGAATTGCCGAGCATGCCATGCTCTTTCATATACTTAGCGCAGACATACAGAATATGATCACCGTTTATGATATTTCCCTTATCGTCCACGGCGAGGCAGCGATCCGCGTCACCGTCGAAGGCAAAGCCGATGTCAAGTCTGTTCTGCACGACAAAATCACGCAGACGCTCAATATGAGTGGAGCCGCAGTCGACATTGATATTGAGTCCGTCGGGGTGGTTGTTTATCACATAGGTGTCCGCACCGAGAGCGTCAAAAACGCTTTTCGCCATCTGCCACGTACTGCCGTTTGCACAGTCAAGACCGATGCGATAGTCCTTATACGAGCGCGTTGCAAGTGAAATGAGATAGCCGATATAGCGGTTGCGCCCGGCGGCATAGTCCACCGTGCGTCCTATCTGATCCCGCTCGGCATAGGGCAGTTCAACGTCACTGTCGATATACTCTTCAATGCCGTTGAGGACGCTCTCGTCCATCTTCTCGCCGTTGGAGTTTATCAGCTTTATGCCGTTATCGTAAAACGGGTTGTGGCTGGCGGATATCATAATACCGCAGTCAAAATCATCTGCACGGGCGACATACGATACACTCGGCGTACTCGTGACATGCAAAAGATACGCATCCGCGCCGGAGGCTGTAAGCCCGGCACAGAGGGCGTTTTCAAACATATAGCTTGAACGGCGGGTATCCTTGCCGATTACTACCTTGGCCTTGCGGCTTTGCCCATAATACCGACCGAGATAACGACCGATTTTGAAGGCATGCTCAACGGTGAGGGTTTTGTTCGCCTCGCCTCTGAAGCCGTCGGTTCCGAAGTATTTTCCCATTTATTTATTCTCCTTTTTGAAAAGCTCTGCGCGTTTAAGCACGCGCATTACAGCATGGCGGCGGCATCATCATCCAAAAGGACGGTGACGTTCAATGGTATCTGCAAAAATGCGGCGGGAATGACGCTGTCATCCCTTGCATAGAGCATTTGGAAAGCCGCCCCGGACTTATCCTTGCCGAGGGCGATGACGATTACATCTCGTGCCGAGGTAAGTGTTTTTATGCCCATGGTCACGGCGCGTTCGGGTACTTTATCCTCGCCGCCGAAGGCATCGGCGAGTTGGCGGCGCGTGGCAGGTGCAAGAAGCTGTATGCGGGTGGTCGTGTTAAACTGTGTTCCCGGCTCATTATAGCCGAAGTGACCGTTGTGACCGAGACCGATAACGGCAAGGTCAATCCCACCGAGCCTTTCAATGAGCGCGTCATATGCCTCCGGTGTATCGCAGTCGGGGTAAAAGCGATTATTCTCCGGCACTTTGACCTTGTCAAAAAGCTCTTTTTCAAGTTGAGCGCGGCATGTAAGCTCACTCGGCGCGTCAATATACTCCGTCACGGCAAGAAAGCGTGTCTCGGCAAAGGACACCTCCCCCGCCGAACACATCTCAGCCAAAACGTTAAAAAGCCCCGTCATACTGCGCCCCGCAGAAAACGCGAGGACTGCATCGGGCTTTTCTTCAAGCCGCGCCTTTATACGTTGCGCGGCGGATTGATACAGCTTTTGTTTATCGGAAATAATTGTTTTCATAAAGTCGCCTCCAAAAATGCAAACTAGCACCGGGGTGGTTTTCGATGGCAATTATTATAATAAGGACGGTTATTATATATGTGGCTCTGCTCGCGGCGATGCGACTGCTGGGAAAGCGTCAACTCGGCGAGATGGAGCTGTCGGAGTTCATCGTGGCGGCACTTATAGCGGACTTGGCATCGCACCCGCTGCAGGATTTGGGGATTCCGATGATAAACGGGCTTGTGCCTATCATGACGCTGTTCTGCTGTGAAGTCGGCATATCACGCTTAACTCTCAAAAGCCCGAGGGTACGTGCAATACTGTACGGAAAGCCCGGAATGCTGATAGAAAAGGGCAAGATAAACCAAGCTGAAATGCATAAGAACAGCTTCACCACAGACGAGCTTATGCAGGAGCTGAGAAACCAGGGGTGCATCGACATAAGCCGAGTGGAATACGCCGTGCTTGAAACCGACGGACGTGTAAACGTGATGCTCTATCCGCGCGAGCAACCCGCCACAGCCGGGCAAATGAACGTGAAAACGAAGGACGGCGGCTATCCTGTCACCGTAATCAGCGATGGTCGGGTATTCGACGAGAATCTAAAGCTATTAAAGCTTGACCGAGGATGGCTGGATTCCCAGGTGAAAAAGCGGGCAAGCTGCGGTACGGAGGGGATATATTTGATGACCGTGAACGATGCAAGGGATATATACATCGCCGAAAAGGAGGAGAAAAAATGACAAAACGCGATTACATCGCCATAGGCGTTCTCGCCGTACTGCTCGCGCTGTCGGTTTACAACCTTGCAAGCATAGACGCACTCACCGGGGATATAAGCATAGCACTTTCAAAGTCGCAAAGTGCGGCGGAAAAGCTGGACTTCAAATCCGCGCGGGAGTATCTGAACGCGGGGCTGGAGCTATGGCTGGACGCGGACGAGTACACTCACATCTTTCTGCGCCATCCGGAGCTTGACGCAACCTCCGACGCGTTTTATGAGCTGGAGGAGGTTCTTCTTCAGGAGGATTTGACCGCATGCGCCGCGGCATACGGAAAGCTTCGCTATCACCTTAACAGCATAGACTCCATGGAGCATTTGTCACTTGGCAGTATCCTTTGAATCGCCCTCTGTGAGAAGCTTGGAAAGCTCCTCCATGAATGTATTGATATCCTTAAAGCTACGGTAAACAGAGGCAAAGCGGACATATGCCACCTCGTCGACATCTTTCAAACGCGCCATGACCATTTCGCCGATTTCGACGGTTTTAATCTCGCGCTCAAGCCCACTTTGAAGCTCCTGCTCGATATCATCGGCTATCTCCTCAAGCTTTGCGAGGGAAACAGGACGTTTTTCACTTGCGCGAACCATGCCATTTATAAGCTTGACCTTGTCAAAGGACTGGCGGCTACCGTCACGCTTAACAACGACAAGAGGCATACGCTCGATTATCTCATATGTGGTAAAGCGTTTGGCACAGGCAAGGCACTCACGGCGGCGGCGTATCGTCGCCCCCTCCTCGGCGGGTCTGGAATCAATGACCTTGCTCTCGGTATAGCCGCAAAACGGACATTTCATAGCTTTATCTCCCTATGTATCTTTAATTTACAAAACACAAAAATTATAGCACAGTGCCATCGGGAATTCCACAATTTTTTTCGCGCAATGCGTAAAATCTTTCGCGTTCTTCGTGTGGAGCGTAGTATTTTTCATGTAAATAATCGGTGTTCCGTGGGAACAAAGTCCCACGGAACACCGATTGCAGAGTATTAAATCGAGAAACGGATATCTTAAATATAGAACTTCGGTTCTTTTCTGCCGGCACACATGACGCGCAGGGAGGCAGATGCCGCAAGAAGCATGGCTTTGGGAACGTGACGAACCTCAAAGGGGCAAACGGAAACGCATCTCATGCATGTGATGCACTTTTTCCCGTCGGGCTTCATGGGATCACCGGGGTCTATCGCGCCGGTGGGGCATTCCTGGGCACACGTGCCGCAACCGGAGCATTCTTTTCCGGAGACCGGGTGGAACGGCAGACCGTCATACTTTTTATAATCGTGACTGCCGGGCATGGCAACGACGGAGTAGGTGGTCTTCGCCATGAGCTTATCAAGGAAGTCGTTGAGCTTTGCGATATCCGCGCTGTCCGGGCGTTCGGAGGCAATGCGGCTGTCAACGGAGTGCGGCGCGACAAGCTCCGCTCCGCCGACGGTGCGAAAGCCGTTTGCGCGTGCAAGGTCACTCATCTCTATAAGAGCGTCATCAACCGCGCGATTTCCGTACACCGCGACCATGACAGCGTTGGTGTTTTTGCCGCGTATGCCCGCCATGCGCTTATACATCGGCGTGGGAATGCGCCCACCGTATACCGGGAAGCAGAAGAAGAGAAAATCGTCCTCACCGTAGGTAAGGTCATAGTCAAAAACCGTGATATCAAGAGCATCGCCACCAACTCTGTCGGCAATGAGCTTGGCAATACGTTCTGTTCCGCCGGTCGCGCTGAAATAGATAACCGTAGATTTCATATATGTACACCTCTTATATTTATTGACACAATATTATCACAGGCAAAATGTGCCGTCAACGGTCAATTAAGTATGAATGAGCGAGTATTCGCGGCGGACAATGGTACACATTTCGTCCCATTGACGCTCCATGTCGGAAACGAGCTTGAACTGGGTCCTCGCACGGTCGAGATTATGCTCTTCTCTATCAACGGAGAAATAGATATCGCCGTTTATGTAATCGGCAAGAAAGCGTATACCGCATTCGAGCGTCATGGTATATGCACCGAGTGCGAGAGATTCGACCTCGGCAGGTGTGAGGCTCGGGCAGGCTTGAAGATAGCCGCGTGTAAAGGCAGTGAAAAGCGAGATGTCGAAATTTACCTTGGATAGCTCTTGCTCGTCCTCGGCGGCGGTGCTTGCGCCGAAGCGGATAGCGTCACCGAAGTCATAGGCGGCAAGACCGGGCATAACGGTGTCAAGGTCGATGACACAGACCGCCTTGCGCGTGTCCGCGTCAAATAGGACGTTATTGATCTTCGTGTCATTATGCGTGGCACGGACGGGAAGCATACCCTCCTCGCGCATATGATGAAGCGCACAGGCGCGTTCCTCACGCGCGTAAGCAAATGCAAGCTCCCGCTCCACCTTATTTAAGCGTCCGCTCGCGTTTTTCGCCTCCGCCTCGCGTAACTGGCGATAGCGGTCGGGCGTATTGTGGAAGTTGACAATGGTCTCTTCAAGAGTTCCCGCCGGGAAATCACGCAGAGCGTACTGAAAATGACCGAATGCGCGGGCACTTTCGGCAAACTCCTCTTCCGTCTCGGCATATTGAAGGCAAATGCTGTTGTCGACAAAACGGTATGCTCGCCATGCGCCGCCCTTGCCGTCATCATAATAGCTTTTGCCGTCCGAGGTGGTCATATAGCTTATCATGGCGGGCTTTTCGTCCGGGTGTTCGGAGAGAAAGGTCGTGAGAGCGGAGATATTGTTCATGAGAGCGTTGACATTCGGGAAAACATAGCGGTTTATCCATTGAAGGATATACTTTGCCCCGGTATCGGTGGTGACGAGGTATGTACGGTTAATGTGACCTGATTTTATTTGAGTGCACTTGACGGGCTTGCCGTCGGTTTCAAAACGGAAAATAGCTTCCTGCATGAGTGCAACTCCTTTCTGCAACTATTTATATATATCGGCATATACGAACAGACGCCCTTTGCGGGATGTTCCGCCTGTGCCGGTCAGCTTGCCTTTGCCCGCGCCGCGAACGGAGATGATATCTCCCTCCGTAACGGAAAAATCGGGCTTTACACATTCGGAATAGTTGACAGTGACCAGCCCTGCGGCAATATGCTTTGCCGCCTCGGTACGTGAAAGATTGAACATACCCGCCGCAACAGCGTCAAGGCGCATGCTCATCACAGAAAAGCTTACGCTTTTCACCTCTCTTTTCGGCGCGGGTACGGCGACAAGGTCAAGCCCATGTGCCGTCACGCCGCAACGACCGACCTTATCGACGGACAAAAGGTGCTTTGCGACGCTTTCCATACAGAATATATACGCCTCACTCCCGTCGACCCATATATCGCCGAGCCATTCGCGCCCTATTCCCATACCGAGAAGTGCGCCCATATAATCTCTATGCCCCGGCTCACCGAAATGCGCGGTGATATGAATGGCATTGATATACTCATCGGGCGTAAAGCCGTCCTCATCAATATAATACGGCAGAAAGAACGCCGCAGTGCGTTCACACTCGGCATGACCGCCGTGAAAAACAGGCTTCACCGGCAGGGTGTGGGCAACACGCGTAAGCTCCATGCGCTCGGCAGGAGTCAGGAAAGCGGTGTGGGTGAGCTTGCCGGTTCTGTCGCAACGCGCGGACAAATCCTCGGCGCGTCTTATAAGTTCATCCTTTTCCATTGATAAGCCTCGTTGTGTGTGCTTTTTGGTTGGTGCTTTGCAATATCTTGTCTATTTCGCCGAGTGTCCAGTCAAGCTCGGCGACAAACTCCTTCACCGAACAGCGCAGAACGCCGGAGCGGAGAGCGGACAGACGGATAAGTGCGTCATTTGTGACAACGCGAACATCGTAGTTTTTGCCGATGTCGTTGGCGATGCGCTCAATATACATATCGGCGGTCTCGCCGTCATCGGTATAAGCTATGCGGATATTATGATACTCACCCTTTGAGCCGACGGAGTTTGGGGTGCGATACGCATCGAAAACAAGAACGGCTTGCGCCTTGGTGTATCCGGCATAGCTTGACAGCATGTCGGCAAGGCGAGTGCGTGCCAGATCCATGTTATCCGCGGCAAGTGCTTTAAGCTCCTCCCAGCCGAAGATGAGATTATAGCCGTCTACAAGCACATACTGCTTGCGCTCAACAGACGGCACGGTGCGTACCTCGGCGGCATTGACGCGACGTGTGGAGTAAACCGGGCGTTTGATAGGTCCGAATTCGCGCTCCATTATCGCCTCAAGCTCACGCTCGTCAATGCTGAGACTGCGCCGCACAGCGGCGGGAGCGGTCGGAGTGATCTTTTTCGGGGCAAGACAGCTTTCAAGGTGCATGTAATTCGGCACATCGCTCCAGCGGATATTCACGCCCGCGCCATGTGCGCAGAAAACGGAGTCGGCGGTGTTTTCAACGTCCGCTTCGGCATCATAGCCGATGGCGGCAACAACATCACTCTGGTTTTTGCATGGGCGATAGCCGTCAACCCTAAGGGATAAACGCCCACGACCGTGAGTATACGCCACAAGCTCGGAGGCATATTCATTGATCGCGGCAACGGGAGCAGAGCCGGTAAGGCGCATAAGCCCGCCGTCATCCGCAGGTGAGGAGAACTCCGCACTCATCGCACGAAGATCGGATATTGCGCGTCCGAGCTGTTCGGGCGGGACATCGAGAGTAAAGGCGTAATACGGCTCTAAAAGCACGCTTTTCGCCTGCATAAGACCCTGACGAATGGCGCGGTACGTCGCCTGACGGAAATCTCCGCCCTCGGTGTGCTTCAAATGAGCGCGACCCGCGGCAAGGGTGAACTTGATATCCGTCACAGGCGAACCTGTGAGAACACCGAGATGCGGTTTTTCGAGAATATGAGAGAGAATAAGGCGTTGCCAATTGCCGTCAAGCTCATCTTCGCTCACCGACGAGTCAATGACTATGCCACTGCCCCTTTCTAGGGGCTGCATAAGCAAATGCACCTCGGCATAATGACGCAACGGCTCAAAATGCCCGACCCCCTCAACGGTATTCGCAATAGTTTCTTTGTACATTATATGCCCCGCGTCGAGCGATACATCAAGGTCAAAGCGTTCCTTAACAAGACGAATGAAAACCTCGGTCTGCACACGCCCCATGAGACGGACGTTTATAGAGCGGGTCTGAGGAAGCCAGACAACGGACAGCTGCGGGTCCTCCTCCTGCAAAAGCATAAGCTTCGGCAAAACAACGCGCGGGTCGGCTCCCTCCGGCAAAATGACGCGGTAGCTCATCACGCCCTCGGACACAGGCGTGTCCAAATCACGCGCCGCGCCCAAGCCCTGACCGGGATAGGTATCGCTCAAGCCCAAAACGGCGCAGATTTGACCTGCGCGGACGCAATCAACGGCGGAAAACTTCATCCCGTTATACATCCGTAGCTGAGTGATCTTTTCCTCGTGCATTTCGCCGTTTATGCCGTGGTATTTAAGCAGAGAGCGGACATTAAGCTCACCACCGGTGAGTTTAAGGAAGGTCATTCGCTGGTTTTGGGTATCGCGTGAGATCTTATATACGCGCGCGGACATGTCGCTTTCCCACTGCTTATCGAGAGTGAGGGTGTCGAGTGCGGCTATGAGCGCATCAACGCCGTCAAGCTTCAAGCCCGAGCCGAAAAAGCATGGAAAAAGCTCACGAGCGAAAACAAGCCGGGCAAGAAAGGCATCGTCGAGCTTTCCTTCGGCAAGATAAGCCTCCATCGCCCGCTCGCCTGTCATGGCAACGGCTTCATCGCGCAAAGCCGGGTCGAGCGTGAAGTCGGCAAAACCGTCACCGAGGCGGGCGGCAATGCCGCGCATAAGCTCATCACGTGAAGAAAGGGCAAGATCCATCTTCGTCACGAAGACAAAGCATGGGATATTATAGCGGCGCAAAAGCCGCCACAGGGTCTCGGTATGCGCTTGAACGCCGTCCGTCGCGCTGACAACAAGCACAGCAAGGTCAAGCACGGAAAGTGTCCTCTCCGTCTCGGCGGAGAAGTCGACATGACCGGGCGTGTCGAGAAGGGTGACGGTATGGTGCGGCGTATCGAAAACCGCCTGCTTTGAAAAAATGGTGATGCCGCGTTCACGCTCTAACGAGTGCGTGTCAAGAAAGCTGTCACGCTTATCGACGCGACCGAGCTTTTTTATACATCCGGAGAGATATAGCAAAGCCTCGGTGAGCGTGGTTTTGCCGGCGTCGACATGGGCGAGTATGCCGACTGTAAGCGGGGTCTTTGTGCTGTTGGGTTTATCACTCATGTTCACGCCTCCTCTCCGTTGATTGTTTGAAAAATGCCGAAATTCAAGGCATTATATCATAAGAACACGTTTTCGGAAAGAGCTTTATTAAATATGTGTTGATTTTTGGGTATTTTGACGCACATTTTTCATTCGGTTAACATAACTTGTCTTCTTTGTGTAAAAAGTTTTTATTTTTTTGAAACTTTGACTATGAATTTTGTAAGGAGTATGTTATAATATGCTTTGTATTGTGGATTAATATGTGATACTGTTGCTATCTTGCGGTACGTGGCGCAATTTCGCGCTTTTATAGCTTCTTTAATAGGAGGTCATAAAAATGAAGAAAATTCTTGTTATGGAAGACGAGGCAAACATTCGCAGTTTCGTTGTAATCAACCTGCGTAGAAGCGGCTATGAGCCGATTGAGGCCGAGTGCGGCATGGAGGCTCTTGAAAAGCTGAGAGTAAACCCGGACATTTGCCTTGCGTTACTTGATGTGATGCTACCGGACATTGACGGATTTGAGGTTTGCCGCCGCATCCGCGCAATGGGGTCTAAGATGGGCATTATCATGCTAACGGCAAAGAGTCAGGAAATAGACAAGGTGACCGGGCTGATGATGGGCGCGGACGACTATGTGACCAAGCCCTTCTCCCCCGCCGAGCTTACCGCGCGTGTCGACGCGCTTATACGCCGTCTCGGCATCGACGATGACGAA
>CAZBYU010000030.1:0-10285 GCA_964496235.1 uncultured Oscillospiraceae bacterium
TCACTATCTGATCCGAAGCGAGTGTGACCCAGTCGCAGAACATTATTTCGACAATAGGGCGCATTCCCGTGGCTGCCGCGCCGATGCCCATGCCGGTGAAAGCCGGCTCGGAGATAGGCGTGTCAATGACGCGGTCAAGACCGTATTTATTTGCAAGACCGAGCGTAACACCGAACGGATTTCCCTTTACGCCGACATCGCAACCCATGATTATAACGCGCTCATCCCTCTCCATCTCCTGATCCATGGCGAGATTGAGTGCTTCTCTGACTGTCATTTTCTTCATCGTCCGCCCTCCTATTCAACCTTTATGTCCGAAAACACGTCATCGTACAGCTCGTCAACGGACGGTTCGGAGCAGTCTTCAGAGGCGAATCTGACAGCCTCGTCGATAGCCGCTGTTTGCTTTGCGTCTATATCGTCAAGCACGGCGCGGTCAACGCCCTGTGCCACGAGCAACGCCGCGAGACGCTTGATGGGGTCAAGCTCGTAGAGGACGGATATATTGTCCAGATCCTCCTTGGTACGGTAAGCCTGATCGTCACCGACGTGATGACCGAGCATACGCATGTACTTTGCCTCAATAAGCGTGGGTCCTTCGCCGCGTCGGGCGCGTTCCGCCGCCTCTTTGACAGCCTCATACACCGCAAAGACGTTGAACCCGTCCACGCGCACACCGGGTATGCCGAACGCCGCGGCACGCTTGGAGATATCATGCTCCTTGGTAACACGCTCGAAATTCGTTCCTATAGCCCAGTCGTTGCACTCGCAAAGATATATGACAGGCAAATCCCATGCCGCCGCCATATTCATACTTTCATAAAACGTACCCTGATTGGAAGCACCGTCGCCGAAAAAGCAGAGCGACACCTTGCCGTTTTTTTGCAGCTTTGCCGACAGACCCGCGCCTGTAGCGGGCGAGATGCCACTGCCGACAATCCCGGTCGCGCCGAGCATACCGCTGTCAACGTCGGCAATGTGCATTGAGCCGCCCTTGCCCTTGTTACAGCCCTCCGCCTTGCCGAGAAGCTCCGCCATCATCCTGCCCGCGTCCGCGCCACGCGCAAGAGCGTGACCGTGACCGCGGTGGGTGCTGGTGGTATAGTCTCCGGGGCGAAGCGCCGCACATGCACCGACGGCGATCGCCTCGGCAAAATAATACGAATGGCACAGCCCGCGGATTTTGCCCGCACGCCAGAGATCCTTGGCGCGCAAATCAAACTCCCTTGCAAGCTGCATCTTCGCGTACATTTCAAGGCATTGATCCAATGTGAGAGTGTCGGGAAGGGTGTTCATCTCGGTATAGCAGGGAAACGCCGCTTCCACTCTCGCCTGAGTTGCCATATCCATCGTTCTGCCTCCTGTTTATTTGAAGTTGTCCGCCGCGCCGCTACTGCCGGCGACCTTTCTCATCTTGTGCCTGACCTCGTTTTCCCACGCATTTCGGGCATGGGCGAGATATTCCGTGGGGAAGAACTTATCCGGCTTATCCTCGAAGAATTGGCGCAATGCGCCGGTGAAGGCAAGCCAGTTATCAACATCCATATTGACCTTGTGTGCGCCGCACGTACACGCCGTGGCAATATCCTCTTCAGAGCATATATGCGTCTCCGGCACGTTGCCGCCGTAGAGATTGACAAAGGCGAGCAGAGAATGCGGCATGGACGCCGCGCCGTGCAACACGAAGGGGTAATCCGGCTTTAAGGCGCGTATTGCCTTGAGACGGTCAAAATCAAAGGGGAGATAGTTTTCTCCCGGCACACCACCATGCGCCGTGCCGACGGAAACGGCGAGGCTGTCACAGCCGGTTTCCTCTATAAACCGCGCGGCAAGCTCGGGCGTTGTGTACTCGGCATGTTCGGAGAAGGTCTGATCCTCCATGCCGGGAATCTGACCCAGCTCCGCCTCGACCCAGATGCCTCTTTCATGTGCATAACGCACGACCTCTGACGTGTTGGCGCGGTTTTCCTCATAGGGCAGGGCAGAGCCGTCATACATCACGGAGCCGAAGCCGCGGTCTATGGCACGCTTAGCCTCCTCGACACTCGCGCAATGGTCATGCTGTAAAAGCACCGGCACCTTGCACTTGCCGATATAAAGCCGCACCGCTTCAAGATAGGTGTCGACATCGCGGACATACTCCTCGGTCTGACGCAGAACCTGCACTATCACAGGGGAGTTTTCCGCCTCTGCCGCCCAGAGAACGGCGTTGAGCGAGTCTATGGTGGAGATATTGAATGCGGGTACGGCGTAGTTATGCTTCACCGCATCGGCAAACAGTGTACGTGCATCGATAAAGGCCATTGTGTTCTCCTTTACTCTTCTATTTTAACTATTACCTTCTGGAAACGTTCGGGGTGTTCCTCCATAAGCTTTAGAGTGGGGATAGCCTGCTCCATGGTGATCACGTGGGAAACGAGCTTCTCCGCCCGGACAAAGCCCCCTGCAATAAGGTTGATGGCACCGGGGAAGCAGTGACTTGCGTTGCGAGAGCCGTAAATCTCGACCTCCTTGCGGATTATCGCGTCCTTGTCGAAGTCAAAGGTGGCGTGTGTCCAGCCGAGAAGGACTATGCGCCCCGTGTTTTCCACGAAATCGGTCATGTGTTGGCACACATCGACCGCGCCGCATGCCTCATAGAAGCAGTCGGCAAGCTGACCGTGGTTCACGCTTCTTATGTACTGTGCAAAATCCTCGCGGGTGGTGTTGCAGGTATATTCAATGCCGACTGCCTTGGCGTATTCAAGACGCTCGTCGTATATATCGCAGATTATGGGAATACCACCGCGTGCCTTGCATGCAAGTGCGCTGAGTATGCCTATCGCGCCGCTACCGGCGACGGCACAGACCTCACCGGGCTGTACATCAAGGCGTTGAGTTCCGTTGAGACCTATTGCAAGCGGCTCGACAAGGCAAGCTTCATTATCCGTCATGCTGTCGGGCAGCTTATGTATAAGATGAATGGGGTGGGCGTGATACTCGGCAAGCATACCGTCCTGATGAACGCCGGTACAGCTTAAATGCTCGCAGTTATTGTAACGACCCTTGCGGCAGGCATAGCACACCCCGCAGGAGGTATACGGCTCACAAGTCACTCTGTCACCGACCTTCAAGCCGCGCTCGTTGTTCTCGTCGATCTCGACGATAGTGCCGACGGCCTCATGCCCTATCGTGACGGGATATCTGTAATTGTCGGCAAGACCCATGAAGCCGTGTACATCGGTGCCGCAAAAGCCGCAACGATGCATTTTGACAAGAGCTCTGCCATCCCCCGCCTTGGGTATGGGCATGTCGCAAAGGCTCATCTCTCCGCGTCTTTCCATGTGTAGAGCTTTCATTGTTTCCTCCTGTTTATAATGATTTCTGTTTATTTTCTGCTTCTTTTATGAGCTTTTTCATAAGAGAGAGCGTATAGTCACGTCCGTGGACAGGGTCAAAGCACCCCGGATAACCGAGGACGACCGTATCTATCCCGCCGTCGACAAGCGCGGCGATATTCGACGGAGACACACTGCCGTCGACCTGTACGGGGATATTCTTTTCGAGCTTACGCGCCAGCTCTTTTATGCGTTTGCATTTGTCCAGCACCGACCAGTAAAACTCACTACCCGGCATACCCGCCTTTACCCCCATCAAAAGGACGTTATCCACCTCGCCGAGAAGCTCATAGGCATCGTCAGGGTCATCATAATATGAAAGAGTAAGCCCGGCATACGCGCCCTTGTCCTTTATAGACTGCAAAAGACGGTGTGGGTGGTAGGTGGTATCGGCATGGATATAGACGGTTTCCCCCTCATAGACCTTGTACATATCCAGCATCTTCTCCGGCTCATAGGTCATGAAATGTAGCTCTATGGGGAGCTTGGTAAGGCGGCGGATAGTGTTGACATAGTCCGTACCGCCCATTATGGGGTGAACAAAGCGACCGTCCATTATGTCAATATGTATTCTGTCACAGGCATTATTCTCTATCCAAGTGACGGTTTCGGCAAGATTTGCGTAACCCGCCGTGCATATTGAAGGTGCAAGCAGCATTTATTTATCCTCCCGAGTGCAAAGCTCCATGAAGCAACCGTTCTCCGCAAGAATATTCCTGACGAGAGAAAGCGTCGGCTCTATGCCGCCGAGTGCCTGATTAAAGCAGGTAAAGGGACCTCCGACAATGTCATCGGCTCCGGCGGAGATGATGTCCATCATATTCTCCGGCGTTACCGCACCGTCGACAAGCAGTCTCATATCAAGACCGCGTTCATCGCGAAGATCTCTCAGCCGGCTGAGCTTCGAGAGCGTTTGAGGAATGATGGGTTGCCCCTTAAACCCGGGGTTGACAATGAGAACGAGGACAAAATCGAGCATATCAACAAAAGGCAGAATGGCGGAGAGCGGCGTACCGGGGTTTACGGCAAGCCCCGCCTTCGCGCCGCGAGCTTTTATCTTAGCGATAAGCGCGGCATGGTCGACCTTGTTTTCAACATGAAAAGCAAGGCGTTCGCCAGGGCGAAGCTGTAAATCCTCTATCACGGGGGTGGGGTCTTCCGCCATGATGTGAAAATCACAGGGGGCATCGGCATGCTCGCGGATACAGTTTGCCACGTCCAGCCCGCCTGTCATGTTCGGCACAAAATGACCGTCCATTATATCTACGTGCATAAGGCTCACGCCCGCACGGTTTAATTCCGCAATATCTTCACTCAGATTTGCACAATTTACGCAAAGCATGCTGGCTGAAAGGTAGATTCCTCTGTTTTTATACATTTTACTCGCTCCGCAAATGTTTTTGTTGCCTATTTACGCAAAAATTGCTATAATGTTTCTATAAAATATGATTGAGGTACAACCGATGACGCTCAAAGAAATCGCAGCTCAGGCAAACGTTTCGATATCCACTGTTTCCAGAGTGATAAACGGGAAATCCCCTTCCGCCGCAAGCCCCGAGGTTCAGCAACGGATACTCAGCATTGCACGCAGAGAGGGCTACACGCCCAACACAGTTGCACAAAACCTGAAAACCGGCAATTACAACGCGGGAAGCCCGTCAAAGCCGATTGCGATACTGTTCGCTCGTACTCCCTTTGCCCTTACCGATCCGTTTTTCTCCCGCCTTATACAAAGCATAGAGGCCGCAACCACCGGCTCGGATTACTTTATAAAATGCATGTACTCCGCGCTTGACTTTGAAAATCCGTCGACGCTCAGCTCCATTGAAAACGACAATCTGGAGGGTATCGTTATCCTCGGTCGTTGCTCGAAGAACATAGTCGACTTTCTCAAGCGCACGTCCATAAATCTTGTTTGCGTGGGTCTTAACGAATTCGATTATGACTTTGACCAAGTCATCTGCGACGGCAGTCAGGCGGCCTTCATGGCTGTGGAACACCTGATAAAAAACGGTCATCGGCACATTGGCTACATCGGCGAGACCGTGAGCGAAAACCGTTATGAGGGTTATCGCCGCGCCTTGGAGGAAAACGGGATCGCCCCGGACAAGTCCGGTATTGCGGAGGTAACGCTATCCTCTGAGGAGGGCTACTGCGGCACAAAGAAGCTCTTCGCCCACCCGACCGACATCACGGCATTATTCTGTGCAAACGACACCACAGCAATAGGCGCGGTACGCGCACTTCAAGAGGACGGCAAGCGCATTCCCGAGGACGTTTCCATCATCGGCATTGACGATATACCCACGTCGCAATACATATCTCCCTCTCTGACGACGGTACACATTCCGATAGACGAGATGGGCAACATGACCTTCAAGATATTGCGCGACAGGATAGAGGGCGGTCACACACTGCCCGTGAAAATCCTTCTTCCGTTCAGAATAATCGAAAGAGAGAGCTGTGCAAGTCTTTAAGCAAAAACATATATATCCCAACCACCCGCTTGTCAAAAAAGCTCTCTTGAGCTTTTTTGACAAGCGTTTTCGTATAGGGAGATGAGAAAAATCAATTATTTGAACAGCTCGTCTTCAAGCTGTTTTACGATCTTCTGCTGTCCGCCGCAGAAATCAACACGCCACTGGGGGAAATCCTGCATAAACTCGGTTTTGAGGAAGGTATTGACCATTTCCTTTGCCATTTCGACACCGACGATGAAAGCACCGGTACACATTATGTTGGCATCGTTTATCTTGCGGGCGTACTCGGCAGAGTAAAGGCTTTCGACAACAGCGGCATACACGCCCTTGTGCTTATTGGCAACAATGGACATGCCCATGCCGGTGCCGCAGAACAAAAAGCCCTTGTCAGCCTCGCCGGACTGTATCATCTTCGCCGCGGCAGGTGCGGTGACGGTATGGGGACGCGGCTCGGCAAGGTCGGTCGTGCCGACATCGAAAACGGTATGTCCCTGCTCACGGAGCATTTCGGCAATTGCCTCTTTAAGCTCAAAGCCCTTTGCATCTGATCCTACTACTATATTCATCGGTTTGTTTCCTTTCGGTTGATTTTTATTTTTATATTGATTATCCGCTGATGCAGATAATTATTCCCATAATTATTATGTATATATAGCTCAAGCGGCGCATCTGACCTGCCTTTATCTTTTTAAGCACGGAGACACCGAGCTGTGTGGCAAGCAGAACCGCGGCTATCATCCCCGCACCGCCGAGCATGACACTGGTATTGTAATTACCGTAATAAACGTGCATAAGCGGGGCAATGATGGCGGAGGGAACGAAAGTGAAGTTCATATTCGCGGCATAACGTTTGGGGTCATCGCTGTACTTTGCTTGAAAATATATCGCCGCCGCCGGACCGGAAACATTGAAAACGCCTCCGAAAAAGCCGCCCAGCCCACAGAATGCAAGCCCCTGAAGCATTGTACCCTTTATCTTCATGGATTTGATATTCAAAAGCTGTGAGGCGGAATATATAATAAGGAACAAGCCCAGCAACAGACGAAGAACCGAGGTATTCAGATTCATCATCAGCACTATGCCGATTATCTTACCCGCAGTGAGCGCGATTGCGGGCGGAATAGACACCTTGACATCTATGTATTCTCTTAACGAAAAGCTCATCTGGCAACACAGCACCAGCAGAGCAAGCGACACGACTGCCGAGGCATTATTATAAGGAATGAAGCTTGTTACTGTTGCCATGGCGATCATGCCGAAGCCCATTCCGAGTGAGCCGTGAATAAACCCGGCGAGGAGAGCCGCGATAAAGCACACGGCGATAATTTTCATATCCAATGAAATATCCCCTTTCAAGACGACACCCGAGGCTATATAAGCTCCGGGTGTCATCTTGAAACCGCCGGAAGCTACTTTGCTCCGTTCGCAGCGTTCATGAATCTGCGGTGGAACTGCATAACAACGGCATTTGAAGTATACTGCGCCAAAAGCTCGGGACCTGCGGTGATGACGACCCTGTCCGCCATATCGACAAACTCCGGTTCCATGAGAAGCCTGTCGATATACGGATAGTAGTTTTCACCCTGCATATTGCAGATAATAAGCCTCGAATCGGGTAGATTAGCCTGACGCAGGCAGTTGAGGTTGTGCCGAATGCCGTCAAGTCCGTCACACATCGCGTTGTCGGAGAAGCCGCGGTAGCGGAGTATCTCCTTGGCGCGTGTATATGAAGCGAAGCGATCTGCCCCCGCCTCGGAAGACGAGAGATAGTCATTTTCGAGCATGTATTTATGAAGCTGCTCGATAAACTCCACATCGCCGGTGGATTCATACGCAGAAATCAAGCCGGAAAGCTGCATACTCTGCGCGTGTCGGAACATGACAAAGCTATTGATAAAATACGGTCTTGCCTGGAGTGCGAGTGCCGTTTGATACGGCTCGAACATGAGCGTGAAGTTGACACGATAACCATGCTCTTTGAGCATGAGGGCAATATTGTGACCGCGGAAAAAGTCGGCGGTGTTGCCTTGATTGTATCTTTGGGAAAAACGCTTATCCCCGGTCATAAGCTGAGAGACGTTCTGCGCGTTGACAGGTCCGGTATGCGGAACTTTGATGACAACACGGTGCTTTGACAAAAGCTCACTGAAACGGGCGGCTTCCTCGAGGATCTCGGCTTCGGAGGAGGAGAAGGGGTCATTCAGCTCAACGCTGATGTCACAGCCCGGCCCGAGAATGTCACCGATGTCTTTAAGCACCTCATCGCGGGTCTTATACTTGCCGCCCACGTTTGCCTTGGGGTTATTTATAAATAGATTATAAATAATTGCGGGGTTGCAGGTAAGGTTGGAGATAAGGTTTTTCATCGGCTCAACCTCATAGGGGTTCGCCGAGTCGGCACTGAAAAGCAGCTTCTGCGGCCGCTTTTGTCCGTTCTTGTCATAAGCTATGTCGCGCACGAGGTCAGCCCGAATGGCACCGTCGGGAGCAAGCGTGTATTCCACGCGGAAGCCCGCCGGGGTCTCACCGGGTGCGACCTTGAAATAATCAATGACGTCTTTGAAGTTCTCGGTCACGCCGAGTGCTCTGCCGCGCCTGATGAACTCATCATAGAGCTGTGCGTCTATGTCATGGGTCAAAATGCGCTCGGCATATCTCTCCTCGCCATGAACGAGGGGAAGCTTGTTTTCCCCCGCAAACGCAGAGGCAAGTGTGTATTTTATACTGCTCACAAAAGATTACTCCTTAATTACCACCACTTGATCATGTCCGTGATATGACGGCGCATGTCGATAAACTCCTTGCTGGTTATATCACGCGGATAGGGCAGGTTGTTAATAAGCTCTTCTTTAATAGTGGCGGGCTTATTGCTGAGGATAAGCACCTTCTCGGAAAGATAAACAGCCTCTTCGATATTGTGCGTGATGAAAACGACGGTGGTACCGATCTCACGCCAAAGTCTCAAAACCTCGTCCTCAAGATAGAAGCGGAGCTTGATATCCATCTGACCGTAAGGCTCGTCCATGAGAAGAAGGTCAGGCTCCATGGCGAAGGCACGTCCGATGATGACACGCTGTTCGGTGGAGGTGGAGAGCGAGGAGGGATAAACATTTCTGAACTCCTCAAGACCGAGGAGCTTTATTATCTTCTCAACACGCTCGTCGATGACTTCCTTCGGCAGACGCTTGATCTTCAAGCCGAAGCGAAGGTTCTCTTCCACGGTCAGCCAAGGGAAGGCAGACGGCTCCTGGAAAACGAAAGCGAGGTTGTGCTTCTTCGGGTCGGCAAGCTCGCCGTCAATTTTCAGAGTGCCGGTGGTAGGCTCGTAAATCTTCGTGAGGAGATTGAGGAAGGTGGTCTTGCCGCAACCGGTAGGACCGACAACACAGACAAACTCGCCCTTTTTAATGTTGAAGGACACATCGTCGAGGACGTGGAGATCTCCGAAGTACTTCGTCAGGTGGTCGACTTCGACCTTGACGGGTCTGTTGTCAACAACAACCGTATCTTTTACTGCTTCACTCATATCAGATTCTCCTTAAACCATGTCTATTGCGAGATCCGTATTGTCGGAGATCGCCGTGCGAAGCTTCAAGAACTCGTCGGATATCATATCTCGCGGGCGGGGAAGATCATTTACGTATATCTCTTTTATCTTCGCGGGACGGTTGCTGAAGAGGATTATACGGTCGCCGAGGTAGCACGCCTCTTCGATATTGTTCGTCACGAAAATGACCGTACGCTTTTGTTGCTGCCAGATCTTCGCAACTTCCTCTTCCATGGCGTAGCGGGTCTGCGCGTCAAGTGCGCCGAAAGGCTCGTCCATGATAAGTATCTCGGGGTCATTGGTGTAGGCGCGGGCAATGCCGACGCGCTGCTTCATGCCGCCGGAGAGCTGTGCGGGGTAGGATTTCTCAAAGCCCGCCAGACCGACAAGGTCAATGAACTTCTTCGCCTTTTCACGACGCTCCGCCTTCGCGACACCGCGGAACTTAGGTCCTATTTCCACGTTGCCCATGACGGTTTTCCAAGGCATGAGCGCGGTTTTCTGCAAAACCATGCCGATGCGTCTATCGTGACCGCTGACCTTCTCGCCGTCAAGAATAATTTCACCCTCGGTGGGGTCTTCGAGACCGGCGATCATGTTGAGCATGACGGTCTTGCCGCACTGACCCGGTCCGAGCAGGACAAGGAACTCGTTATCATACACATCGAAGCTTACGCCATCGACTGCGGTAACGTCACCATTTTGACCGGGGAAGACCTTTTTCAGGTCTTTTATCTGAAGAATTACTTTATTTGCAGCCATGGACACAACAACCTTTCAATAAATGATGTGATAACGCCCAAGAGCGCGCCGACAACGCCGATGGCAATCATGGCAACAAGCACGAGCGGCATGTCACTTGCGTCCATTCCGCGCGTGAC